>CAZVGQ010000037.1:0-9031 GCA_964626775.1 uncultured Smithella sp.
AATCAGCTCTCTTTTCAGCAGGTGGATGGCCTGCAGTTTGTCGGGAGTGGTTTTTTTGACCAGGTCCTCTTCCAGCAGTTCAATTTTGTCGTCGATGTCTTCCAGCACGGCAAAATACTGATCAACGATTGCGTCCATCAGATGATGCGCCAGATAATCCGCCCCTGCCTTGCGGATTCTTCCCTTGTCGGTGCGGATCCTTTCACGGATGGGGTCAAACAGTGTTCCCGCTTTTTCCTGAAAGGACAAAACGAAATTCGGCCCCAGGAGAATGCTGATCTGCTCGGCGTGCAGGTTCTGACCGGCGGGATGATGGATGTTCTTCAAAACGATGAAAATATAATCCGTGAAGTCTTCCGCCTTTGGCCGCTGGTCGGTGTTGAGAATGTCTTCCAGAATCAGGGGATGAAGGCCGAAGATGCGGCCGATTTCCTCCAGGCGCCCGACGTCCTGCAGGCCGTCCACGTGGATCCAGAGGACGCCCGGCTTTTTCTTTTCCTCGATGAGTTCCTTCGGCGAGGCTATTTCCTTTTCCGCCAGGGCGGCTTCGTCGTAGCGCATCAGCCGAATGCGGGATGAATCCTCGTAGGCGTGGCCGATATGAATCAGGGTCCCCGGGCTCAATCCGGCCTTTTTCGATCTTCTTTTCACGGCGAGGGTCATGGGTTTGGCTCCTTGGGTTTGACACGGACGGCGACCCGCACCTCGGCGGATTTTCCGTCCGGGAAAGAGGCGCCGGGGACGGCGTTGACTTTAAGCGCCACCGTCATGGAGGAAGTAACGCTTTGCAGATCGAGGGGCTCCGTTTCCAGCCGAAGGCCGGCGGGCTTGATCCGGGAGTCCAGCATGATCCGGAGCATGGCCGGCTTTACGGATATTTTCTGCAGGACCAGGGTATCCGGCAGCCGGTTGACGGTCGCGACGTGGACCGGCAGCTGCGCGACAACCTGCCGCGATGCAAAAACCTTGATTTTTGCGGGGCTGATTTCGGCGATCGACAAACCGGTTGGCGTGTTCACCATGTTCCGGTTCAGGGAAAATTCCTGATTTTTCTGCGCCAGCGCCGATACATCCAGCGAGAGCTTCAGCGAATCTTCATTCATCAGCCGGAAGGCCTGTTCGGGCCCCTGCAGCGTCAGTTTGATGTCCTTTACCGGCGGGGTGTCGAAATGCCATCCGGCCGGCAGATTTTTATACTCGAGGGGAACGAAAAAATCACGGCGCACCATATCCCGCTGATAGCCGAAGGCCACCCACAACAAACAGGCCAGACCGACGGCGATCAATTTCTCCTTGGTGTTTTCACTGAGCCAGGCCCGAAGAGGTCTTTTTTTCGGTGCGGGCCGGTATTTCGCGTAGTACTTTTCCAGTACCTCGTGGAGCGTCGAGGCGCCGGGGACGACGGAAAGCGTCTCTCCCTCGGAAACGGAGATGCTGCCGCGCTCTTCGGACACGACAACGCACAGGGCATCCGATCGCTCCGTCAGCCCCAGCGCGGCCGTGTGGCGCAGACCGATGTTTCCGTGTCGCGCGGTATTGACGGACAGGGGCAAATGACAGCCGAACATCACCACGCGGTCGTCTTTGATGACCACCGCTCCGTCGTGGCCCGGGGAGTGAGGATCGAAAAGGCTTTCCAGAAGCGGCTCGCTCGCGGCGCCGTGTAAGGGGATGCCGCCGTTCAAATGGCGGTCCAGCGGATCATTTCCCTGGATAACCAGCAAGGCACCGATGCGCTTCTTGGCAAGATTCCCCGCGGTTTCCGAGATGATGTTCGCGGTTTTTTGCAGCCGCGACAGGGGCGGCGCCTGTTTGCCGAGCTGGCCCAGCATGGCGATGCGCTCAAAGAAGCCGCGCAGGTCTTCCTGAAAGATCACCACCAGCACGAACAGCAAAATGGCGAAGAACCCCTGGAGTACGATTACGGTGAGATAGAGCTGGAAAAACCGGGCGGCCAGATACACGCCGCCCAGAAGCAGGATGCCGATCAGGACAAATCTCGACGCCCTGGTTTTGAACCACATCAGGAGGGCGAAAATCATCCCGGCGATGATCGCCATATCCAGAATATCCTGAATTCGTATGTTTTTGATGAAGGATGCAGCGGCGTTGACTATATCCATGACGGCACGTTTCCAGTTTGAAAGAAATGGGCGACCATTTATAACGGTATTTGACAACGGATGTCAAGGAACAAGGCAAAAAATACCTCCCGGAAGAGAGGAGGCGGAATCGCGGACGCGCGGGTGATCCGCGTGAAAAAACAACTTTCCCCGAAGGGACGCCTGGAAATTCCGTCTTCGGGGAAAAGAATGTTTTACGGTCTAATAATATTTTCCGGCGATGTAGTCGCTCAGCTGATTGATGAGGAAATCCTTGTTGGAGATAATCAGCTTCAGGACGTCGCCGATGGAAATGATGCCGACAAATTTGGATTTTTCAAAAACCGGCAGATGGCGGATATGCTTTCCCGTCATCAGGACCATCGCGTCTTCCACGGTGGTGTCCGGGGTGACGGAAAACAAATGGGAAGACATGGCTTCCTTGACCAGGGTCTTCTTGGAGGTTTTCCCCTGAAGGATAATTTTTCTGGCATAATCTCTTTCCGAAAAGATGCCCACCACCTTCTTGTTTTCCATGACCACCAGAGCGCCGACTTCCTTCTCGCTCATTTTTTCCAGGGCTTCATATACGGTTGCCTTGGGAGAAATCGTCTGAATCTTGCCGTCCTTCGTCTTGAGAATATCCCTGACATAGTTCATAGTCGCCTCCTGTATTGCCTTCGGTGATTTGACTTCATCTTAATATATGTGCGCTCAAAAATAAAGGTGAAAATGCACGAAAAAAACGGCGCCGCAGGAATTTTCGCCGGGCGGCGCTAGATCATCCGGGCGACCAGAATGCCGGTGAAATTTCCGCGGCGGCGCAGGTAGGCTGAAAGCGTTTCGCGGGAAACGACGACGGCGCCTTCCCGGCGCGAGGCGTGCAGCAGGCGCAGACGGCCGCGCTCGCGGACGGCCAATCCGACATGCGCCACATCCAGCCCTTCCTGGTTTGTCGTAAAGGCGATGAGGTCTCCCGGTTGAATGTCGTCCTGAATTCGGGATACCCGTTCTTTGCCGATTACGTAAAACGGACTTCGCGACAGCCTCCGCTCCGTCCGCCTCATTTTCCCCGCCTGGGTTTGATTTTTCAAGGCGGCGTATCGTTCACGACGGGTCGTCATGAAATGAATTTCTTTTTGCCGGCGCTCGCCGCCCAGATCCCGCGAAACGTCCGTCAGCGTCTTTTTTTTCTGATTATCGGCGAGCCAATCCGTAAAGTAGTGAAGACGGGAAGCGTAGCCGTCGATTTTTCCCCGGCGGTAGCGAATGCGCCGAAGGTTCCTGCGGAATTCCTGAGGGCTGAGCTTTCCGGACGGTGCGCACCGGACCAGGGCCAGCACGGTTTCCACAAAGGTCGTGCAGTCAAAGGCATGAAGATTGACGATCAGCTTTTCACGGCCCGGTCCTTCCAGAGTGCCTTCCCGGTAAGGCGCTCCCAGGAAAAAGCGGCCGGTTTCAACGATCAGGTCTCCGGGAGAAAAATCTTGACCCGTCGTCTGTTGGTTTTTTGGAGGGGTTGCCGGTGTTTTCATCCGTTGTCACGAGGTTTGCCGGGAGCGCCGGTCCCGGTGCCCGGTTTTTATTTTTTGATTTTCAGATGCGCCTGCAAGTACGTTTTGAAGGAGGCGAAATCCCTGGACAGGTTGATGGCGCTTCCTTCACGTCCGGCCAGGTCCTTCATGCTTTCCGGCGGTTCGGGGTCGATCCCCAGCAGGTTTTTGATCTCGTCGGGAAACTTCGCCGGATGGGCGGTTTCCAGACAGATGGCGAGCCTGGTGTCGCCGGTTTTTTTCTGGTAGGCCGCGAGCCCCGCCCAGCCGACCGCTCCGTGCTGCTCCAAAACCACGCGATAGCGCTCATAGACGCTTTTGATGGTTTGCCGGGTTTCCCCGTCGCTGACGCTCACGGAAAAAATGCGGCGCCGCATTTCATCCAGGTCGGGATAGCGGTGAACCATGCCCGTGCGGTCCACGGTGCCGCCGTACAATTCAAAGAATCGCGCCAGATTGCTGGGATGCCCCACGTTCATGGCGTTGGAAATGCAGGCGCGCGACGGCGATACTTTCGTGTAGGTTCCGGTTTCCAGAAAAGCGGGAAACTCGTCGTTTTCATTGGTGGGCATGATCAGTTTTGCCACCGGCAATCCCATCCGGCGGGCGTATTCGCAGCCCAGGGCGTTTCCGAAATTGCCGGAGGGGACGGAGACCACCACTTCCTCGCCGGCGCCGGCCAACTGGGCGTAGGCATGGATATAGTAAACGATCTGCGGCAGAATACGCCCGAAATTGATCGAGTTGGCCGACGACAGATTGAACCGGGCCAGATCCCTGTCGGCAAACGCCTCTTTGACCAGATTCTGACAGTCATCGAATTTTCCGCGAACGCACATGGCCCGCACGTTGCCGCCGATGGTATCCAGCTGCTTTTTCTGCATCAGGCTCACTTCATCCGCCGGATACAGGATGGTCACATCAATGCCGTCAACGCCCTTGTAGGCTTCTCCCACGGCGCTTCCCGTATCGCCGGACGTCGCCACCAGAATATTGAGCCTCTCCCCTTCAGGCCGGCAGTGGCTCATGAGCCGGGCCATCATCCGGGCGGCGAAATCCTTGAAGGACGCCGTGGGGCCCTGGTCCAGCCGAAGGATGAAGGCGCGCGGATACACCGCCTCCAGCGGGACGGGAAAGTTGTACGCGTCCTTCACGATCTTCTCGAGGACTTCGGAAGCAAATTCTTCCGACAGAAACGCCCGGGCGACCAGCAGTGCGGCCTGCCAGTAAGGTTGGTTGCGAAGCGCAACAATGTCTTTCATGGGAAGTTGCGGGATGGCGTCGGGAACAAACAGGCCTTCGTCCGGCGACTGCCCCGCCAGCAGGGCTTCCCGAAAAGACACGCTTCCGGTAAAGGGAGTAATTCCCGCAGCCGGTTTTACATGGCGATTGGTGCTGTAGTAGCGAATGGGCATGCCCGGTATCCCTTTCAAAGGTGATTTCCTATAATCTGAATGGCGCAAATAAATCAACAAAAAACAATGCCCTCCTGCCGGGTTGCCGTCCGGGCGTTCTGTTGGTGCGGTCGGAGAAAGTGTTTTGTCTTATCCGCAGGTCCTGCGGCCCCTCCGGCAGACCATCGGACAAACCGGCTGTTCGGAATCAGGACCGTTATCTTTTTCCGAAATCCATTTGGAAAATAACGGCTTCTATGCTAAAAAATCAAACGCCTTCAGCAGGGGCGCGCAAATCATTTTTCGGGTTGAGGAACCATGGAAGAAAAAAAGTCTGTTCGTTTAACGGAAACAGTCCAGAGCGCAGGTTGAGCCTGTAAGATCGGTCCGGGGGACCTGTCCGACATTCTCTGCGATTTGCCGCTTGTTTCCGATCCGAAGCTGGTGACCGGGTATGAACATGCGGAAGACGCGGGCGTGTATAAAATTTCCGACGACCTGGCGCTGGTGCAGACCGTGGATTTCTTCACGCCGACCGTGGATGATCCCTTCACCTTCGGTCAAATCGCCGCCGTCAATGCCTTAAACGACATTTACGCGATGGGGGGCACTCCGCTCACCGCCATGAACATCGTCTGTTTTCCCATTAAGACCATGGACAAATCGGTGCTGCGCGACGTTTTGCGCGGGGGGCTGGACAAGATGCGCGAAGCAGGCGTGCTCCTGGTCGGCGGCCACAGTGTGGAAGACAACGAAATCAAATACGGCCTGTCGGTGACCGGCACGATTCACCCGGACCGCGTGCTTTTCAACCGCGGCGCCCGCGCAGGCGACCGGCTCATCCTGACCAAGCCGCTGGGCACGGGCATTGTCGCGACGGCCATCAAGGCGGGGGCGGTAGGCCAGGTGCTCGTCGAACAGGCAACACGCTGCATGACGACGCTCAATAAAAAAGCGGCAGATCTGATGATCGCCGCGGGGGACATCCATTCCTGTACGGATATCACGGGCTTTGGGTTTCTCGGACACGCCTGTGAAACCATAGAAGGCAGCGATGTCGGCCTGCGGATCGAGTCAGCCCGGATCCCGATTCTGGAGGGCGTGCGGGATCTGGTGGAATCCGGCTATCTTCCCGGCGGTCTTTACCGCAACCGGAACTACCGTCTTCATCAGGTCGAAAAAGCCCCGTCCTGTCCGGACTGGATTTTTGACATCTGCTTTGATCCACAGACGGCGGGCGGTCTGTTTTTCAGCCTGCCTTCCGGGAAGGCCGAGCCGCTCGCGGAGGCTATGCGCCGGGCGGGCATCACGGATGCAGCCGTCGTGGGCGACGTCGTGGCCGATCATTCGGGGAAAATTCTCTTGGAGTAACGTCGATTGTATCGTTTGCCCTTCAAAAGTGAGACGCAGCAGAATGTCAAAAAGCTCCTCGAGCTCGCGCAGCCGGACGATTCGCTGCTGGTGCTGATGCACGGCAGCCCCGACCCGGACGCAATCGCTTCCGCCATGGCGCTTCGCGAAATCCTCCTTCGTACCAAAGGCTTGTCCAAATGGGCTTTTGCGGCGACGGAGCCGATCCGGCGCCAGCAGAACCGCGAACTGGCGCAGGCGATGCGCCTCAACATCCGGCTTCTGAATCAGATCGACGCCGGCGCCTACCGGCTTGTTGCGCTGGTGGACGCGCAGCCTTCTTTTTTTGGGGATTCCCTCCCGGCGCGCGAGCCGGACATCGTCATGGATCATCATCCCCGCGAAGGCGGCTGGCAGGCCGAGCTTGCCGACATCCGGCCTTCGTACGGCGCGCTCTCGACGATTTTAACGGAATACCTGCTGGCCGCGCGGGTGCGCATTCCCCGCAATCTGCACACGGCCCTGCTTTACGGCATCAAGACGGACACGGATAATTTCGACCGTGAAACGATTGCCGAAGACATTCGCGCCTACACCTATCATTCCCGGCACGCCAATCTGCGGCTGATCCGCCGGATCGAACTCAACCAGACGCCGCGCAGCTATCTGAAATATTTCGACCATGCGTTTCATTCCATGACGCATTTCCGCGGACGCCGCGTCGGTTTTCTGGGTTACGTGGAAAGTCCGGATGTCTGCGTGCAGGTGGCGGATTTTTATCTGCACGTGATCGGCACGTCGTATGTGGTAGTTGCGGGGATCGTGAACGACCGGCTGGTCATTATTTTCCGGGGCGACGGCTATCGCCAGGACTGCGGCGCGATGGCGCAGCAAGCTTGCGGCCGGATCGGTCAGGGGGGCGGACACCGCAGCGCCGCCCGCGTGGAAATTCCCCTGGACGTTCTCAAAGCGGAGCTTCGGGGAGATTTGTCCCAGCAGAGCGTGGAGCGCTTTCTTCATCAATGCCTGAGAAAAGCCCATCCGCGCAAAGAGGAGCCGCCGCCGGCCCAAAACGGGAAGGAGAAAACATGAGAGATATCGGGTTTCACAAGGATACGGTCACCGGACGGTACCTCAATCCCTTTGACGGATTTGAACCCAAAGACATGACCATTGAAGAGCGGTACGACGAAACCACCGGCGTGGCCAGCCGCATTCTTCCTTACCGGGTAAGGCCCGCCCAAAAGCCGGAAACCGCCGTCTATCTGGAAAAATCGCCGGAATCAATCTGTCCGTTTTGTCCGGAGCTCTTTGACAAAATCACACCCCGGTTCACGCCGGACATCATCGAAGGCGGAAAATTCACCAAAGGCGGCGCTTTTCTGTTTCCCAACGCGTTTCCCTACGATGCGACCAACACGGTGGCGATCTTTTCGCACCGCCACTTCATGGGGCTGGATGAATTGACGCCCGACGCCATGCGCGATGGCTTTGCCGTCTGCCGGGATTATTTTTACCGAATGGCCGAATTGCAGAAAGGGTTCCAGTATGGTTCGATCAACTGGAACTACATGCCGCCCGCGGGCGGCGGACTGATTCATCCCCACCTGCAGACGATCGCGGGCAAAAAACCGACCAATTTCATGCGGCGGCTTTTGGCCAGCGCGCAAAATTACGAAGCGGCCTTCCAAGGCGGAAATCTGTGGAAAGACCTGCTGGATCGGGAGCAGGAGGCAGGCGAGCGTTTCATCGCCTCGACCGGCGTCGTGTCGTGGCTTGCCGCTTTCTCGCCCAAGGGCATGGCCGGGGAAGTTGATTTTTATTTCAGGGAGAAAACCTCGTTTTTTGATCTGACCCAGGCCAACTTTGAAGAGCTGCTTAAAGGTCTTTCCCGGGTCTTTCTTCACCTGTATGTCAATAATTTCATGAGCTTCAATCTTTCCCTGTACGCGCCGCTGCTGCCGGAGAAAAACTTATGGGTGCAGGGGAAAATCGTTCCGCGTTTTGAAATCAATCCCCTGGGCACCAGCGATTTGAATTATTTTGAAAAACTGCACGATGAGATCATCTGTCCGATTGTGCCGGAGCAGTTGTGCAAAGAACTACAGGCGTTTTTTCAGGAATAAATATGACGGCCTCGTAAAAAGCCCGGATGCTGCGTTGCGCTGCATCCTTCGTCATTGCGGCGTACGCTGAAGTACGCCTCATTCCTCAGGATTTGCGCGCCTTGCCTGCGGAGCTTTTTACGAAGCCGTCTAAACTTGCCATTTTTTCGACTTTTTACGACTTCATCAAATTTG
Source organism: uncultured Smithella sp. (assembly GCA_964626775.1). Classification (GTDB taxonomy): domain Bacteria; phylum Desulfobacterota; class Syntrophia; order Syntrophales; family Smithellaceae; genus UBA8904. Next base: position 8,700 of record CAZVGQ010000037.1, read on the forward strand.
ACGGGGCGGTTCGAAACGTGCTGCTGCCCCAATCTCCTTTGAACGGCCATTGGAAGGGTTTTGCATAATAAATCAAGGCGAAGCGAAAGATCAGCGATGACAACTGTTTGAGCCGAAGGCGAGTTTTGTCATCGCCTTTCGCGAGTCTTAGATTTATTCAAAACACTTCCAGGCGAGCGAAAAGGGGATTGGGGCAACAGCGCTCTGTGTTTTATTGCGCCAAATGTGATCAATAAAAAAGGCGGCACCCTGGGATGCCGCCTTTTGGGGTTAAAAAAATGACGATTAATCTTCTTTGGAACTTATAACCGGCGAGGACTCCGTGGATGACG
>CAZVGQ010000038.1:0-3965 GCA_964626775.1 uncultured Smithella sp.
CCATGCTCCGCCTTTTCGAACGAATGAATTTTCAAATGGAAAAGCGGCTTTCGTCAGGCGTATACGAGTTGAGCATGGGATTCTACCCGAGAGAGCCTTAAGCGTTCCTGTTCCAATTTCTTTTGTCAAGGCATTGCCAAGGCTTGAATCCCGCTTAAGCGGGACGAGCGTTCATTCTCCGCAGCTTGCTGCGAGGTGATTGATGAGGCGCGGCAGTTTCATGTCATCCTGTTGATCATTCAACCGGTCACACAAACCTTATCGAAAGGAGGTCCTGATGAAAAAAATATTTTTCACGACTGCCTTGCTTTTGGTGATCCTTGCGGGGTATTTCCTTTTCTGGCCGGTGCCGATCGAGCCGGTCGCCTGGAATGCGCCGGCTCCGGTCGGATATACCGGACCGCACGCGGTCAACACCGGATTGTCCCATTTGAACCTCATCGACCTAGGCGCCGAAGAGGGGCCCGAACACATCGTCCTTGGAAAGGACGGCAGGCTGTACGTCTCCGTGGGAAGCGGAAGCATCCTGCGCATGAACCCGGACGGCACCTCACAGGAGGTTTTTATCCGCACCGGCGGGCGCGTGCTGGGGTTTGATTTTGACGCCGCGGGGAATCTGATTGCCGCGGACGCAATCCAGGGGCTGCTGTCCGTCAACCCTCAAGGGAAGATCACCCTTCTGACCCGCTCGGTCAACGGCGACCCGATCCGCTATGCCGACGCGGTGGTCGTGGCCCGGTCCGGCATGATCTATGTGAGCGATGCGTCAAGGCGCTTTTCTCCCGGGGAATGGGGCGGACCGTTTGAAGCCAGCATCCTCGACATCATGGAAATGTCCTCCACCGGACGCGTCCTCGCCTATGATCCGGTGCAAAAATCCACCCACGTTGTCGCCAAAGGATTTTGTTTTGCCAACGGCCTGGCCTTAAGCCAGGATGAGCAGTATCTTTTTGTCAACGAAACGGGGAAATACCGGGTCTGGAAAATCTCTATAAACGCGAAGGAACTGGACATCGCGGCAGGCGGTGATCAGGCCAGAATTATTTTTGACAATCTTCCCGGCTTTCCCGACAATCTGATGCGGGGACCAAATGGAAAAATCTGGCTGGGCTTTGCCAAACCGCGTAATCCCGATCTGGATCAAATGGGGAGCAAACCATTTCTTCGAAAGATTACCCTGCGCCTGCCGCGGTCCCTGTGGCCGGTTCCCAAAGCGTACGGGCATGTGTTCGCCTTCACGGAAGACGGCCGGGTCGTGGCCGACCTGCAGGATCCCGGCGGCACGTATCCGGAAACCACCGGCGTGACGGAAACCGCCGATCGCCTTTATATTCAGAGCCTGCATGCCAAAGGGCTCGGCTGGCTGCCCAAATAAGGAATTTTTCCGAAGGCAAGCCCACCCGAAGCCGGGCGTGTTATTGCGTGTTTTTTCCTTTTTCGGCCAGTTCTTCCAAAAGCGCCCGGTTGACGAGCCGGATCGTGGATCCCTTTTCCTCGATCAGCTTCTTGCTTTTCAGGCTGCCCAGAGCCCGGGAAAGCGATTCCGGTCCGGTACCGAGCAGGCCGGCCAACTGCAGCTTGGAGATGCTGAGCGCAATCCGATCCCGGTTTCCCTGCTCCCGCGCGAGATCCAGAAGGTAGGAAGCCAGGCGGCCGGGGATTTCCTTGAGCGACAGATTTTCCACCTGGACGGTAAACTCCCGCAGGCGAGCGGACAGGAGGGCCAGAATATTCATCGTGAGAGACGGCTGACGGGTAATCAGGCGGATGAATTTCTCCCGGTTGAAAAAAAGAAGATGGCACGGGGTCACCGCGCGGGCGTTGGCGGGAAAGGATTTCCCGGAAAAAACGGGAACCGCGCCGATGGTGTCTCCCTCCCCGACGATATGAAGGATCTGTTCCTTCCCTTCAGGGGAAAGCTTGTAAACACTGACGATCCCCGCGACGACCAGATAAAAACCGATGCCCTCATCTCCGTCATGGAAGACAATCTCCCCCTTCTCGTAGTGCCTGGGAACCGCTATGTTTTCGATTTGGGCCAGATGCTCATCCGGCAGTCCCCCGAAAAGCTGGCTTTGAATCAAAACGTTTCGAACTTTGTTCATGATTGGAGTCCTCTCGGCAAAAAAATATTTCTTTTCTTAACATAAATCAAGGATGTCCGGAATGATTTTCAGTATTCTCTCCGTCAAATCGCAACGAATCTTAACAGGAGGTGTCACATGTTTTGTTATCAGTGCCAGGAAACCGTCAAAAATGAAGGCTGCACCGTTAAAGGAGTCTGCGGTAAAACCGAGGAAACATCCAATCTGCAGGATCTTCTGATTTATCTTCTGAAGGGCATCGCCATCTGTGCCGAGAAGGCCAAAGAAAAAGGTCCGCTGGATTCCAAATACGGGCGCTTCATGATGGAGGCGCTTTTTGCCACCATTACCAATGCCAACTTCGACAGCGACCGGATCATCGGAATGATCCGGGAGGCGCTTCGGCTTCGCGGCGAACTCAGGCAAGCCTGCGGAGCGGCGTTGCCCGCGGGCCTGCATGATTGTGCCGTGTGGGATTCCGACGACGTGGAGGAATTTAAAAAGAAAGCCGTCGTCGTCGGCGTTCTTTCCACGGAAAATGAGGATGTGCGCTCACTCCGAATGCTGCTCCTCTTCGGAATCAAGGGAATCGCGGCTTATGCGGAACATGCAGCCGTTCTGGGTTTTGAAGACGGGAAAATTCAGGATTTCATCCGGGAAGCGTTGATCTCCACCACCGAAGATTTGAGCGTGGATGAAATGGTGGCCATGGTCCTGCGGGCGGGTGAATGCGCCGTCAACGCCATGGCCCTCTTGGATCGGGCCAACACCTCAACATACGGCCATCCCGAAGTTTCCAAAGTCAACATCGGCGTGCGGGGCAATCCGGGCATTCTGATTTCCGGCCACGACCTCAAGGACCTCGACGAGTTGCTGAAACAGACGGAGGAAACCGGCGTGGATGTTTATACACACGGTGAGATGCTGCCCGCCAACAGCTACCCCGCTTTCAAGAAATACGCCCACTTCGTTGGAAATTACGGAAACGCCTGGTGGAAACAGAACGAGGAGTTCGAATCCTTCAGCGGCCCCATCCTCATGACGACCAACTGTATTATTCCGGTGAAGGATTCCTACAAAGACAGGATCTTCACCACCAGCGTTGTCGGTTATCCCGGAGTGAAGCATATTCCGCCCAGAGCAAAAGGCGGGGCAAAAGACTTTTCTGAAATCATCGCACTGGCAAAAAAATGCGCTCCGCCAAAAGAGCTGGAAAAAGGCGAGCTGGTGACGGGCTTCGGACACCATCAGGTGCTGGCCCTGGCCGACAAGGTTGTGGCTGCGGTAAAATCCGGAGCCATCAAGCGCTTTATCGTCATGGCCGGATGTGACGGTCGGCATAAATCCCGCGACTATTACACCGATGTGGCCCGAGAACTTCCCGCCGACACGGTCATCCTCACCGCCGGCTGCGCCAAGTACCGCTACAACAAGCTTACGCTGGGCGACATCGGCGGGATCCCTAGGGTGCTGGATGCCGGGCAGTGCAACGACTGCTATTCGCTGGCGGTGATCGCGTTGAAGCTCAAAGAGGTTTTCGGCCTGAACGACATCAACGAACTGCCGATTTCCTTTGACATCGCCTGGTATGAGCAGAAAGCCGTGGCCGTGCTGCTGGCCCTGCTGCACCTGGGCGTCAAGGGAATCCGCCTCGGGCCGACGCTGCCCGCCTTTGCCTCGCCGAACGTCCTCAAGGTGCTGGTGGAGAATTTCAACATCAGACCGATTACGGATCCGAAGACGGATGTTGAGGCAATGGTGAAAGGGAATTAAAGCTATGAAAAAAATACTGCGGAAAATCATTGAAATCGACGAAGAGCTGTGCAACGGGTGCGGCCAATGCGTGACCGGCTGCGATGAGGGCGCCCTGCAAATCATCGA
>CAZVGQ010000038.1:4065-8922 GCA_964626775.1 uncultured Smithella sp.
ACGGGTGCGGCCAATGCGTGACCGGCTGCGATGAGGGCGCCCTGCAAATCATCGACGGAAAAGCCAAAGTCGTTTCGGAAACATTCTGCGACGGGCTGGGCGCATGCATCGGCCAGTGCCCCACCGGGGCGCTCAAGATCGTTGAACGCGAGGCTTCCCCCTTTGATGAAGAAGCCGTTAAAAAGCACCTGACCAAAAAAGAGCAGGAATCGATGCCGTGCGGATGTCCCTCCGCGCACATTCAGATTTTTGACAAACCAATCGCCTGTGAAGCGGCCAACAAGCCGAAACATTTGGAAAGCGTTGAGGAGGAATCCGCTCTAACCCACTGGCCGATTCAGATTAAACTGATTCCGGCGGGCGCCCCCTTTCTGAAAGGCGCCGATCTGCTGGTCCTCGCGGACTGCACGGCGGTTGCTTTCCCCCTGCTGCACCCGAAACTGCTGAAAGGAAGAGTGGTGATGATGGGCTGCCCGAAATTCGACGACGTGCAGGAATACGTTCAAAAGTTTGCCGATATTTTTCAAACGGCAAACATCAAAAGCGTCACGGTGGCCGTCATGGAAGTCCCCTGCTGTTCGGGCATGCCCGTCATCGTTCGAAAAGGCATGGAAGCGGCAAAGCGAACCATCCCCATGACGGAAATCGTACTGAGTTTAAGAGGAAAAATCCTGAAACAAAGCTGACGGCTTATGATCGGCCGCGTCGGATGAGCCGTCCCCGGAAAACCGGGGACGGCCGCCCGGCCTTTTCAATGTTTTTTCGCGACGGGAACAAACTTCCCGGATACGTCCAGAATCATCTCCTCCGCGGGAAGATCCTGAACCGCAAGAACGTTTTTCGGCTGCCGGTTCAGCTCAACCATTCGCACGGTCCTGCTCGTCTGGCTGTGATAATAATACCGCTTTCGCTTCAGGTCCGCCGCCGTCGTCCACATCGTTGAGTCCTGAATCTGCCCTTTTCCGGTCGGAGACGCCGCGACGATCGATCCCTCGGGGATATCAAACTGGTTCAGAATTCGAAAAGCCCTTCCAATCGCTTCATCCGGACCTGCCTGAACCTTCGGCATCGCCGAGTTCAGAAAATACATGGCCCGGACAAACCGCGCGGGCGGCGTGAAATCGCCGGGCAATCCGATGGAACCCGTGCCGTTTCCCAGTTTGTCGTAGGTTCTGCCGTTGAAAACGGCGCTGTCCCTGCTTAATGTCTGCAGTCCGATATAATTCTTCAGATTGGTCGTATGCCAGTCATACTCGGGATTGTTGGTGATGACGCCCACGCTGTCAAAGATTTTTGCCTTTCCCGCCTTGAACTCGACGACAATGGAAGCGCCCGTTTCGTCCGACACGGCATAGTGGGCCTGCGGGCAGACACCCGGCTCGCACACAAGCCTGCCTTTGACCTTCAAGGTGAACTGGGCGACGTCCACCCGGCCCTGCTCCAGGGCTTCGCGAACCTCCCGCACGGTAGCGAAATTGCTCAGCACCCAGGATACGAAATCCGTATTGGCAATCGCTTTGCCGCTTCGGGGGTTGTCATTGTACTCCTCATACCCCATGTGATAGAAACATCCGCAGGCAAGTCCCTTCTCGTTGATGCCGTCCGCGACCTCGTCCAACACCGGCAGCTCGGGCCGGGCCGGACTCATGCCCACGTGCTGATACCGCGCTTTCCACTCAAACCCCGCAACACCGTCTCCGCAAATGCCCATCTTGCAGCTTTTGAAGGAATAGCCCCTGGGAACGGAGATCAGACGCCAGCCGGTTACATCCGGCCCGAACTCCATCGTCCGCGCATGAAAAGCGTACAAGTCTCCGCGCGCATCCTGAACGGCGAACGTCAGACCTGTGCACGCCTCCGCGGCGGCAAACGCAAGAAGCATGGATAACACAACCGCAAACCCAACCGTTTTGATTTTAAAAAGCATTCTTTTTTCCTCCTTTGTAAATTCAGCAAGTGAGTCTCGCGCCGGTTTAAAACCGCTGGCCCACGTTGAGATAGATGGACGAATGGCCCCGCTGGGCCTGGCCATAGGCCAGGTAAACCGGCCCGAGGTACGTTTTGATTCCCAGGAAAATGCTTCCGGCCAGAATCAGGGAATCGAAATTGATGTCCGACCGTTTGTTCCAGACATTGCCCGCCTCCGCCGACAAGCCGATGTACAGGGGCATCTTCAGCGCGCCCATGCCCGCAGAGCCGATTTCCCTGTAGGCTACCAGCCGGGCCAGGCCGGTATGGCGTCCGTAGAGCTCATTGGTGGAAAAGCCGGACAGATTCAGGAAGCCGCCCAGCGGAAACGTGTCCTGCACATCCATGCTGTCGTCATCCAGCATGGTCTTGATGTCGATCGCGGGAACAAAGGTGTACTTCCCCCAGGTGAAGGCGGTCATCCAGCTAAATCCCAGGGCCTGCTCATCAATGTCCGAACCCAGCGCCTTCAGGTCGTAATTCCACAGCAGGCTGGCGTCCGTTCCCCTGAGCGGGAAAATATAGTTGTCCAGCCTGCTGTACGCAACGGAAGCCTGAACGCTGCCGCGGTTATAGGTATTTTCCGGCACGCTGGGATCGCCGATGGCAATCTTCACGTTGCCGTGCTCCCGGTGAAGGCCCACACGCATTTCACCCCAGTTGCCGAATTGACGGCCTGCGCCCAAACCGAATTGAGTGGACTGAACGCGGTACTGCGTCAGGATCTCGCCCTTATCGTTGTAGGTGTTGATGTTGCGCATGAGGTAGGCGGCATTGGCCACGGCAAAATAACTGAGGGAATCGTCCAGCGGCTGGTAAAGTTCGGTATAGATGCGCGGGTTCTCTCCGATTCTCACTTCGCTGCGCCATTCTCCCGCCAGACGGTTCAGGGCCGTCTTGGTAAACTGCGCGGTCAGTGCGTAACTGCCGGATCCCTTGAAGTTGTCTTCCAGGCCAAGGCCGAACCGGAAATAATTCGGCCCCCATGTCTTATCGAAAGGTTCGATGACCATCGCCGTGGACTTGTCTTTTTTCCGAATATGGAAGTCCACGCGTTCAAAGGTATCGATGCCGTAAACCCGGTCGATATTTTTCTTCAAGTCGGGCACGCTCAGGGGCTCGCCCGGTTTGATGTCCACGTGCGCGGCAATCAGCGCGTCCGGTAACGACGACTTGTTGTCCACCTCCACGACGTCGATCACCGGCAGCGGCTGTTCTTTTTTCCGCTGCGCCTGCAGATAGGCGAGAAATTCCTCTTCCTTCACGGCCAGATGCGCGAGCTCGGGTTTCATTTCCCCGGCTTTCTTCCGTCCGGCGGCGACGGCGTCTGCTGCCTTGAAGAAATCACCGCTGCCGATGGCGCCCATCTCCGGACGAATCAGGATGTCCCCTTCCCGCATGGTGCGAATCTGCGCCTGGGTGTTGCGCTGAACCATGATGGAGGTCAGCTGAGAGGTGATGGCCACGGAGGTGGCCAACTGATCACGGCGGCTCAGCTCCGTGCTGATGTCCACGACAATCACGACGTCCGCGCCCATCCGCCGTGCGATATCGACCGGCAGATTGTTGGCAATGCCGCCGTCCACCAGAAGTCTGCCGTCCATTTCCACCGGGGCGAACAGCGCGGGAATGGACATACTGGCGCGAAGCGCCTTCACCAGCTCCCCTTTTTCCAGAATGACGGCTTCGCCGGTTTCGATATCCGTGGCCACGGCCCGAAACGGAATATTCAGTCGGTTAAAATCGTCAATGCCCTCCGTATGAATCAGCATGGATTTCAGAATCAGGTTCAGATTCTGCCCCTGAAGCACTCCTCTGGGCATGGTAAATTCTCCGTCTTTGAAACCCAGATCGAGATCGATCAGATAGTCGGCAGCGTCCCTCTTCCGGCGGAAGGTCATTTCACTCGCGTCCGGCTTATCTTTGAAGGCTTCATTCCACTGCATGCTGGTAATGAACTTCTCCAGCTCGGCAGGCGACATGCCGGAGGCGTAAATTCCGCCGACAATCGCCCCCATGCTGGTTCCCGCGATGCAGTAAATCGGAATTTTCATTTCCTCCAGAACCTGAATCACGCCCACATGCGCCAGCCCCCGTGCGCCGCCACCGCTCAGCACCAGACCGATCCGGGGACGTTCGTCCAAAGCAGCCGGCCCGGCCTGAAGGTTGGACGCCGTGAAGAGAAAAACGGCGATGATCAGGAAGAATAGCAGAATTCTAATCTTCATGGTTATGCCGGAAGGATGGATGGTTCCCGGTTTCATGAATGTCCCCTCCGATTGCCGTCGTTGAAAATGGAAGGTTCAGGAGCGCCCCTTTGCCCGCCGCGGCGATCCCGCCGCTACGCGATAGGCCGGCGGCACTCTTCCGGCCGCGTCAAGCGGAATTCCTTCCCGTTCCAGCAGGCGCTTTTTCATGTCGGCACCGCCGCCAAAATGACCTGTCGTCCCGTCGGCCCGAATCACGCGATGGCAGGGAATGGCAAGCGGAAAAGGATTGTTCGCCATCACGGAACCCACCGCCCGGGCCGCGCGCGGAAATCCGGCCCTTTCCGCCAGACCCGAATAGGTACAGACTTTCCCGCGGGGGATGCCGAGCGTTGCCTTTAACACCCGCACCGAGAATTCCGTCAACCCGGATAAATTCAGCAAAGACAAATCCACTCGGCGTTCCTTTCCAAGGCACAAATCGCCGATGAGATGAGCCAGGCTGCCGGAAAGCCCGCCCGCACTTTTGCAGGCGGCGGGAAAATCCCGGAGGATTCTTTGGAGCATCTTTTCCCTGCCCGGAAGATAAATCCTTTCCAGCCGGACCTGCTTTCCGGCCTCCTTCCACACCCATCCGATTTCGTCGCTTGCCGCCTTCAGGATTTGATAATACATAAAAAAA
>CAZVGQ010000039.1:0-8867 GCA_964626775.1 uncultured Smithella sp.
AGACCTTCTCCCCCCAGACCGGATCGGGAATGCCGACAACGGCGCATTCCCGGATCGCCGGATGCGTCAGCAGAATCGATTCGATCTCCAGCGCGGAAACCTTTTCTCCCCCCGTCTTGATGATATCCACGCTGTTGCGTCCGAGGATGCGGTAGGATCCGTTTTCGATCACCGCGACGTCCCCGGTCCGGAACCAGCCGTCGCGAAATGCCTGCCGGGTATCCTCCGACCGCCGCCAGTACTCGGAGAAGACCGTCTCGCCGCGCACCTCAATCTCTCCCGGGGCTCCGGGGGCAACCGGCGATCCTGTGACGTCCACGAGGCGACACTCGACGCCGGGCAGCGGAGTTCCGACCGCGCCGGGAACGCGCATTCCATGTAGCGGATTGGACAGAGCCATGCCGATCTCCGTCATCCCGTATCGCTCGAGCAGGACATGCCCGGAGATCTCCCTCCACGTCTCCAGGGTCGGAACGGGCAGGGCCGCGGACCCCGACACCAACAACCGCATGCGCCGGCAGCCTTCGGAGAAGCGCTCCCGGTCGGCGGGGGAAGACGCCCGCCAGGCGTCAATCAGTTTGGTATAGATGGTCGGCACCGCCATGAAGAGCGTCAGGCCGCCGCGGCCGATGCGCTCCCAGACCGCGCGGGCGTAGAATCCGGGCAAAATCTCGCAGACGGCGCCCGCCCAAAGCGCGCAGGAGATGACATTTACAATGCCGTGGATGTGGTGGAGGGGCAGGAATTCCAGAATCCGGTCAGACGCCTTCCATTCCCAGGCCTCGACCAGGCTCTCGATCTGGGCCATGAGGTTGCGGTGAGTCAAAACCACGCCCTTCGGCCTGCCGGTGGTACCGCTCGTATAGAGGATCATCGCCCGGCGCGCGGGGGCGACGTCGGGGAGGGGACCGGGCGCGTGTTCAAGGGCCTGGGCTGCCCGGGCGAAACGGAAGCCCAGGCCCAGGGCGGAGGGCTGGAGACGCGAGACGAAATCGGAATCGGCGAGAACGGCCGCGGGTTCGGTGTCGGCGAGCACATATTCCAGTTCCGGCCGTGGATGGGAAACGGACAGCGGCACCGCAATGCCGCCGGCGCGCCAGATGCCCCACTGGAGCACCACATAGGAGAAACCCGGGGGCGCCAGGAAGGCGACGGGCCGCTCCTTCAGGTCCGGCGATCCATCCAGGAGAAAGGCGGCGACGCGGGCCGAGGCATCCAGCAACTGCCGGTAGGAAAACACACCTTCCGGAGCGACAATCGCCGTCCGATCGCAGTGGAGACGGGCCTTTTCCATAAGCTTGATCGACATCGCACCTCCGAGGGTGGTCGCTGGGTTAGATGACGGGTGACAGCCTCTGTCAGGGGACTGGGATCTCCCATTTTACGGCGGCAATGCCCAGCATTAGCGGTGGCACGTTTCACAGTAGCAAATGACGCCATTTTTAGCTGCTTATATACTTCTTAATATCTTTTTAATGTCTTTAATTCTTGGATCATCGAGAATTGGCCCTTTTAAATGAAGAATATGTGCATTTACATGTCTTCTATATGTTGCATATTCTTCGATTACCTCATGCGGTATTAAAACCGCATCAATAATTTCAAATTTTTCATCAAATATAACAGCTGCCAATTGATCGAAATCCTTTTCTCTAAGTTTTCTTATTGCGCCCAATTGTCGTGATTTATTTTCTGGGGTTATTCTTCTTCCTTTGATCTGAATTTTTACGCCATCTGCATCAATCCCGTCGTAACCGGTCGAAGAATTGCCTGCCAATTCTAGCCCCAGACCTTTTGCAACAAGCCATTCGGTATAATCGCCAACTGGGTTGTTTTGGGTGCGCACTATTTTTCTACGTTTTAATTCGTCGATGATTGCCGTGTGCTGTCGTAGTAATTCGTTGACTGTTAATTCTCTAATATCCATATTCCCTCTTTGCAGTTAACTCCCGCCGTCATTGTGACGCTCTTGCGCGCCTACCATGCACCGCGTTGTTCACAATTCATCTGACCTTCTTTGCAGTGAAACCCGAGTCGTCGCCAAAATGGAAGAAGAGGTGCCCTTCCATCTGCTTCCCGTTCACCTTGACCCATCCACGGCCACAGGCAGGATCGCATTCGTCTGATCCATCCCACGTGAATCCAAGCAAGGGACCGCTACCAATGTCTCTACTTAATGGCACTTTTATTTAAGAATGTATAATTGGTTTACTATATCCACCATGCCCATAGTATCCAGACCGCAGTATTCATCCAGAAGCTTTCTGACTTTCTCCTTATCTTTATTGTCCTCCGTGAATGTAATCCTGCAATATTCTGCGCTGGCAGTTCCGCCGTCACCGATCTCCATATTGTCATATGACTTACCTGTTAATACAGGCAAAACCTTCTTGATGGAGCAACTGCCGTCTTGGCCTGGATGATAATAGGCAAAAGCTCTAAAAGGCTTAAGCAAATCAACAATCCTGTCCTCTATAGATTCCACCCATTTTTTGTATCTTGGAAGTAATAATGCACATTCTTTTAATTTGCCTATCTCAAAAGCGGCATTATAAGCAATGACAGAACCTTTCGTACCTATGACTTCTCTCAACTTTGCCATAAATTCGGGACGCGGATCATGGCGGCCGTCCGCCAGATATGAATAATGTTCCGGGCTGGCTCCCTTTTTTTTGACCACGTGCACGGAGAACTGGAAGGGTATGTGCTGATAGGGCCTGGAATCATCAAACAGTGGCACCGCTGAGGCAAACGTTTCAAAGTCCATGTAATAAGCAGGATACTGAACAGTATCTAAAAACTCTTTTATCTTTTTTTGATCAATATAAGGCTTGCCGGTTTTTTCACAGTCAACTTGTATTCTATTCTTTTCATTGAGCTTCAGGCTTTCTGGTATTAGGGCAAGCTCAAGAATGTCCTCTTGAATGAGCGCCATGGGTAGTTTCTTGTTTTTATAAAGCAGAAATACATTTCTCTCCGGCAGAAATGACCAACATTTTTCGATCAACGGACATTCGTAAGGGTCACTGCAATGTGCGCCAATGCCTATTTCTGGATATGTATCATCAGCAATGGTTTTGATCATTTCCGTCATATTGGCTTCTATGGTTTTGCTGTATGTCGTTTTTATTTCTTTGGTAATATCGATTTTTTTGAATAGCTTACGGGGCTCTATTTCTCCTTTGCGTACATAGGTATTATCGATACACATTAAGAAGCATTTTTTGATCTTCAGCCCGGCTCCCGAATAAAGATAATATTGAAAGCCGATATCATGATAGTTGACATCTTTGAGCTCTGTAGAACTTTTAACTTCAATCAGGTTCCATTCATCTTCTCCTACAGGTTCCAGAATATCCGCTCTTGCATAGCATCGTTTATACGTTAAGGCCGCTTCAAATATGGGTACTCTTCTTGATATTAATTCCTTCGTTGACCTAAGGCCTTCTTCAAATGATCCAGTGTGATCAACTTCCACACCGTTCGGGAACAATCTCTTGGCATAGTCGCCCACCAAATGGCCTTGATCAAAGATCGCTTGAGTGGCTTCATCGGGAGGAGGAATTTCATCCGGTTCATGATAAATATACCAGAGCAGTTTTTTGCACTGGAGACCGTTGAGATATTTTGATTTGGATATTCTGATGTTCATATTGTTTCTTCTTTTAAGTGAAGACTTGGTCCATCCCCAATTTAAAGGTGAACTGATTACCAACGAATTCATCGATGAACTCAGGATGCTTTTTAAAAATTATCAAATCTGTCATTTGGCTTTGTAGCCATACACTGTACATGAAAAGCTCGCCTGCCTTTTGGATGTTTATATCTGATTTGTACATGGTAATTCACTGATAATAATCTAGCTTGTTATAATGAAAATACTAAGCCGGAGCCTCGAAGCAGCCATCGGCTTGAGCGACGGGTTGGCCTTTCCTTATCTGTTTTTCAACCATAGATAGACATCAAGATGCACACGTGAAATATTCTTATTCTTTGCATGCACGCTTGCATAATTTTGAAAAATTGCACTTACATTTGGTTTTAATTTTTTAAGTCCTGGCCACTGCGGTAATTGGCCATGCCCAGCATTATGTTTGAGGCCTTTCGCTACCGCACTATCCAGAGGTATTTCTAACAAAAATTCAAGTTTATCAATTTTGTAGTGATCATTGAGGTAACGATTATAAAGCGTATCTCGCATAAATAGGTTTAAGGCCTTTCGCGCAGCTCCCCAAGGTTTATTGCGGATGGGTAGTTTTTCAAGTAATGCGTTTGTATGCTGATCTAACCACGCTGTATATTTAACCTGATTTGATGACGGAATTTTTGATAAGTCCATTGCTCCAAGATACGATTGGGTTGCTTTTAATACGCCTTTCCCTTGTCCCCGCAATGCAGAAGGACCAACGGCCGTCACACCTGTTCTGCGCTGCATAGTTTCTATAAAATCATTCGTCTTCTTCATAATTCATAGGCCAACGAAAAGCCTGAGCAGCGCCCCTGGCGCTGCGATCGGATGCAGCGACGTATTAGCGCTTTTATTTATGTTTTGGTGACTCTTTCTTGTCGTTAAATTTAGGAAGTTTCTTAAATCTTTTTGCATACTGAGCGAAGCAAAAATATTCCAGCCTTGCAACATCGCCCATTTTTAATAAGTCTTTTGGATTATTTGATGTAACATCACACTCAATCGGACAGATTGATACAAATATTTTTTTGGAAAAAATATTATATGTATAGTTTTTATAACCGCAAAGAAAACGCGCGGCACCCCCGTGACCACTTTTCCCAATTATTGTATTATCAAATTGTTTTAATCGCGATTTCAAACCACCAATTGAATTTGTCATGCCAAAATATTTAATTTCTTTTCTAACTGAATATTTTTTATTGGACAAATCAATTTCTGATACAGCCAGCGCATAAACACCGGGATACTTTATGCCGTCTAATTTATTTCTTTCCGACCAACTTGCCCATTTAGAAAATTTTGGTTTCATCGTCAATCCTCACGCTAACGAAAAATTCACCCGGTGCGTATTGATCGGGTGGATGCATTTTGTTGGAATTAAGACTCAAATTCATTTTTTGCAATACCAGATTGACGAATGATGGATTGTAGCGTCCCGATTTTCAGTTCCGAATGATTAGGAACTGGAACGGTGATCGTTGTGCTCGGAAGATGTTTTTGCATGACAATATGGCTACCCTTCTGGCGCACTTCTACAAATCCATGCCGCGCAAGGATACTGCATACTTGCTTTCCGGAAAGAACGCGAAGTTTACCCAACGGCGACCTCTACCTGTGTTACATATACTTCCGCATGTAATCTTGTTTGAATTTCCGTCGGTGAGGCTGTTTCAAAGAAAAGCTCCAAGGCTTCTTGTAGGTTTACACGGGCCTCCTCTATAGTATCGCCCTGACTGGCAATGTCGAGTTCCGGACAAAGTGAAACATAGCCGTCACCTTCGCGTTCTATAATTGCTGTTAGCTGTTTTTGCATAACATTTCCCCATTTAATTTATTTGTCTCATGGATGATAGCCTTCGTTGCATGCACAAACCATGTGTCTATTGTTGAGCCAGCAGTCTCAGAGCCTAATGTGGATCATGACGCCGAAATTCCCCCAACTGGTTTCTAGCCTTCTCATATGTATTTATTTACCATATTTTCAAGTTTCTAAAAAGCATTGTTATTAAACAATCATCAACCTATTTTGCTTTTTAAGAAGACTGATGTTAAAGATCCCCTTCCTGCAGGACGCGGCCGAATCCATTTTCTTCCAGATACCAGTAGGTGAAATGCTTGGAAAGCCAGCTTGCGGCTTTCTCCTCGGCCAGCGGCCGGTAGCAGGAAGTATAAATGACCGGAATCCCGTAGCGCGCTTCCAGGGCATCGAGCGTGCCTGAAACGGCATTTGGATGGGCCCGGGTGTTATATTCATCCTCATCATACGGAGTCTTGATGTCTTCATAGCTCGCTTCGATCAGCAGGGCTTTCCAGCGGTACTTCGACATTTTCTCACATTGCGTAAAAAACCTCACCCGCTCCTGAATCACGGTCGTGATCAGATCGGTCAGGGTTTTTCGCTCCAGAATCAGCAAGTTTTCCATGCCTTCCACGCTGTAATCGCCGGCTTTCAGCGCCTCTTTCTTGGATGCGGCGATCCAGTTCGGAAACCGGCTGAAATCGAAAGGGTATTTCTCTCGCGTGTCCACCAAAACAATCGGTTTGGGAACCTGCCGGGTAATACTGTGCCCGTTTCGCTTGACGATCAGCCGCCCGGAAGGCGGCGGCGCCGGTTGCGACTCCCTTAACAATCCCCCCGGCGTCTGCATATCATCATCGTCTTCTTCTGTGCCAATCATGTTAGTCAGATTTTTTCTCATGCTTTTCTCCCAAACAGCACCGGCACAGAGTTCCTTCCCCGATACCGCCTTATTACGGCCTTGAGTGTTTCCATTGAGGGCTGGGGCTTTTTGCCTTCAACCAGCGCCTGAACCGTTGCGCGGTGGAGGATGATTTCCATTTCCGCGATGTGCATGGGGTGCTGCTGGACCAGTTCAACCAGATCGTCGTCGGTGAAGGTGCCCGGCGCAAGGTGTTTTTCCCATTGCCGCATCTGCATTTCCTCCGTCGGATAATCGATCTTGAAATGCGCCTGCAATTCCAGGGGGATTCCGGCTTTCGGACACTCATGGATGACCAGGCAGCAAAGACCCCGATAATCGCGCAGGTTGTTCAGCAGCGCGGCAACCGAACTTTTTGCGGCAAGACCGATGTCCATATCGTTTTGATTTCCGGCATCGGTCCAGTTGATGATTCCATTGTAATCAACGATCATCAGCAAGTGGGCTTCTTCGGTTGTCCGGCAAAAGGCGTAATCCATCAGTTTGGTCTTTTCCTGGGTCACCAGATCAATGATTTCATTTTCCCTGATAAAGCCTTCCATTTCGCTAAATTTAAAAGCCTTGATGCTCAGTCCCGATTCCGCGGCGAGCGCCTCCGCGGCGGAAATGCCGGTTTCGATACTTGCTCCGCTGATCAGAAGATTGAGCCCCGACTGCTTTTTCCTCGCGTATTGAAAAGCCCGGGCAATGTTTTTCAGCTCCGTCCTTTGTCTTTCAGCCAGGGGAAGGTCGGTGATTTTTCTTTCAGGCCTGTAGAGCTTGCAGAATTTGTTATCCTGGGCCATCTGCTTTGTCTGTAAATCAGCCGCCTGCGTAAGCATTGGCCCGGTGATCACAAGGTTGCCCCGATCATCCGGTTCAGCGGAATTGGCCGCCAGGAAGATGGTATTCTTGATCAAGCCGCCGCTGAACGGATAGCGCTCATTGAGGGCCTTCATATTCACATCCGGCGCCAGTTTTATGAAACCGGGCAGCAGCGCTTTCCAGATCTTCAGCCTCTGTTCCGCGTCGGGCAGGGGGAAATGGATTTTCATGGAAAGGCGCCGTTCCATGGCGGGGTCGATGCTTGCGGCCTTGTTGGTGGCGAAGATGACCACGCACCTTGCTTTTTCAATCTGGATGAGGAGCGTCCGGGCCAGAAAGGAGCCCTCCTTGAACATATCGTCGGCTTCGTCGAAGAAAATAAAACCCCGCAGAAGGGCCGCTTCCCGGAAGGCCTGAATCATGACGGATTGCGATTTCCAACTGAACTGCGTATTGTTCAGATTCACGGTGATCAGCGGCCTGCCGAAATGATGCGCCAGCGCCCTGGCCATCATCGTTTTTCCTGTGCCGGAAGGCCCCTGGAAAAAGAGGGCCAGTGCCGTGCCGTATTCCAGAAATTCATCCAGCCGGGACCATTCACTCCTTTCTTTCCGGCGGAGATACCTGGCAATGTGGTCAACGAGCGGTTTTTTCACGTGTGCGGGCATGACGACGGTTTCCAGATCAATGGCGCTTCGCTCGATGTTGATCTCGTTATGGGTGCTGTTGTACAGGTGCTTGTCGCCGACGATATAGCGGACATGGCGCTCGTTGATGGTTACGGTTTCATCCATGACGTGCGAACTTCTGTTTTCATAATCGCTCTTGAAGAATATGATCTCGCGGGCAACCAGCGGCGCGCCTCTGCTGAAATGTTTTCTTTTCTCCAACTGTTCCCCGTAGTCCTTACAGAGGATAAAAAGAATGATGCGGATAATAATGCCCCTTGGGTCATCGTCCAAGCCACAGGGACAAAAAGCATTGCGGAAGGTCTTGCTGGTGGCGTGCATGAACAGGAGCAGAAGAATTTTTTCATCAAAGTCATCCAGTTGGTTTTCCCGGCAGAACAGCGGAAAGAAAAGCTCAGGGCCGGACCGAATCGTTTTGTTGTGGCGTGACCGATTGATGTTCCGAACCCGGGCAAGCTCCGCTTCGATGTGCTCCCGGGTGATGTTCTGCGGTGTCAGGTCCAGCCCGGCGCAGAGCCGAATCCCTTCCCCGTCGTTTTCCAGCTCATCTGTTTTTCCCGAGCGGACCGCCGACAGGATGAGCATCAGCAGGGCTTCTTTCTCCAATGCGGCAAGGTATTCATAATTATCGGCAAAGGGGCTTTCCTCCAGTGTTGCCTCACCGTCCGGCACGATGGCAAGCCGTTGGCCGGCCTGCGTTGGTTGATTTCTGACGGCATTTTGCATCTGATTCATGTTCCCTCCCTTAGTACCTTGATTCATAAATTCGGTTACGTATTCATGCAGCCATGGGTTCGGAGGTCGGCTGCGCCAGTTTGATCTTGTTGAGCACAATACTCAGATCGTTTCGAGTGAATTTCCATTCAAACGGTTTGGCGATCTGTTCGTAATAGAGCTGGAACCCCAGGATCCGTTCTTTGAGCGTTTCCAAAGATTTGAAGTCATTGGGCACGAGGGCCTTAC
>CAZVGQ010000040.1:0-8614 GCA_964626775.1 uncultured Smithella sp.
GCGCGGCAAACACGCCGATTTGGGCCAGGATTTTAAAATCACTCACCAGCAGCAGTAAAAAGGCGCAGATCGTGGTCAGGGCCGCCGTGAATTCAGCCGCCCATACTTCCCGCGCCGCCTCTCGCCCGGACGTGACCCGCGGCTGGTCCAGAAACAAAAGGTAAGTCAGCCCCAGATCGACCGTAAATGCCAGAATCGCGCCGCCGAATCCCACCGCCAGCACCGAAATGGATGAAAACAACAGGGAGCAGACAAACAGAGCGGCAATGGCCCCGACGGCTGACGGCAGAAGCGCCAGCAAACCGATCAGCGGTCGGGGAAAAGCCACCATCAGCAGCAGCGAGATTCCCAGCATGGTCAGGAGAATCGCCAGCCGCGTGTCTCGTTTGGCGACCGTTTCGTTATCCAGCGCCGCGCGGTAGGCGCCCACCGGCGTCAGCGTATATCGGTCGTTCGAATCCCCGCGCGCCTCAAGCATCCGCCCGCAGTCTTCCACCAGCGCGGCGATTTGCGCGGCCCGGGCCGTGTCCGTCCCGGAGCCGGCCAGCCGCGCGATGATGAGCGCGTGGCGTCCGTCGGAAGACAGAAGCCTGCCGGAATAAAATTGGGCGGAACCGGCCGGGAGCAGCGCGGACATTCGCTCCAGGATCACCGAGGAAAATCCCAGCGGGTCCCGGGCGATCATTTCCGCCCGGCCGATGCCCTGAAGCTCCTCCAGGCCGCGCCGGTTTTCCGCCATCGTCTCACGGATTTTTTCCGGCGTGAGAAGCGGCGCGATTTTCTGTTCGAGATCCTGCGCGCCGAACAGCGACGGCAGATGATCCCGGACATGCGCCATCAACTCCGGAAACGCACCCGCCTCATCGGCGATCCCGACTCGTTCAAACAAGCCGCTTTTGCTTAACCGGTCTTCAACGAGCCGGGCTGCCTCCACCAGTCGGTCGCGGTCGGAGGAGGACTGTTCGAGGTCAATGAAAATCCGGTCGGAAACGGGCAGGTGAGTGATGACCCGCCGGGCGGAGACCAGCACCGGGTCATGGTGCGGCATGGATTCGAGAATATCGGTTTCAATTTTTAAGTGGCTGGTTTCCCAGTAGAACAGAATCCCCACGATCAGAGCGGTGACAAGAACAATCGACCATCTTATGGGGTATCGGCGAGGCGGCATGAAAACCTTCAGATTGTCGGGATTATTTTCCTGCTTTCTTTGCGGTTTTTAAACCACATTTCCCGAAGACAGGCAAGGGAAAACCGGGCGCTCAAAGGAGAAGTTGAACTTCGCGATTAATGACGGCCGAAAACACGGGTAAACATCAGTCGGGTAAAAGTTTTGGCATTGCGCAAAAAATCAATGAAGGGTCGAAAATGAGAGATTCGCGACCCGTCCGGCTGATAAAGAACCCGGATCGGCGCTTCGATGATCGGAATGCCGATTCTTTTGGCCTGGACCAGAATTTCCACTTCAAACTGGAACCGCCTCGCCCGCACGGGAAGGCTCAGGGATTCCGGAAGCGGATAGATGCGCATGCCGCTCTGGGTATCCGAAATTCTCGGCCCTCCGGACATCCGGACCCAGAAATTGGAAAACTTTCTGCCGAAGCGGCTGGTCCAGGGAATGTGGGCTCCCTGTACCGCGTCCATCCCCTGACGCGCTCCCACCACAATGGGTCTTTTTTTGAGAGGAATGGCATCGATCAGATGGATTGCGTCCTCGGGGTCGTGCTGACCGTCCGCGTCGATCGTTATCGCGTAATCGGCCTTGTGCGAGGCGGCCATGAAACCGGTCAGGATGGCCGCGCCTTTTCCTTCGTTCTTTTCATGGCGAAGCACTTCGATGCCCTGAACCTCCGCCAGCCGACGGGTCGTGTCGTCGGTCGATCCGTCGTCCACGACAAAGACGGGAAACCCCATATCCCTGGCCCTTCCGGCCACCTGCGCAACCGTCGCTCCATGATTGTAAGCGGGAATGACAAAAGCGAACCGGCCAAGATTCCTTCCCGCCCGCCGCCTGCTTTTTGCATCCTTCTGTTCGTTCGCTGTCCGTTTTTTATGACTCATCACTTACCACTCGATGATCCCTTTCTCTCTCCGAAAGAAACGGTCGCGGCCGTTCCCTATAACCATTCACTATTCACTCTTCACTCTTCAAAAACGCGATGCCCCAGGTTCCGGGGCCCATGTGCGCGCCGGACGTAAGCGACAGGGGCTGAAGGATAATCTCAGCGCGCGGATACAGCTTCTGCACCTGCTTTCGGAATTCGGAAACCTGTTCGATATTGTCCGAATACTCCAGCATGATGAGCGCTAAAGAGTCCGGAGAAAGGACGGCGGCCATTTTGTCCAGCGCCATTTTGATCTGATCGGCGCGGTTGCGGACGACGCCCATCTTTTTGGCGCCTTCCGGCTGCGGGGAAATCACCGGCTTCATTTTCAGCATGTCGCCGAAAAAAGCGCTGGTTTTGGAAAGCCTTCCGCCCGCGGCCAAATACTGGAGCTTTTCGAGAAACACATACTCTTCGCAGCGCGCGACCGCGTCCCGGGCAAAGGCGATGGTCCGGTCCATGTCTTTCGTTTGCATGAGGAAGTTCTGCGTTGCGAGCACCATCGTGCCCAAGCGGCCGGAGGCGGCGCCCGTGTCGATCACCGTCAAGCGATTTTCCGGGTCGTGCTCCTTTTTCCACTCCGTCACCACGCTGTAATTGCCGGTAAAGACGGAGCCGACGCACAGGTAGAGAACTTTTTCAAACCGGGCGAGCGCGCTCGCGTAGCACTGATGCCTTTCAAACACGGAGGCCTGCGACGTGGAGACCTTCACGCCCGCGCTCATGGCCCTGTAAAGTTCAGCGGGGTGAAAATACGTCTCGGGCATCGATTGGTCGCCCACATTGAGGTAGCTGTTCAAAAGAGTAAAGCCTTGCTTCTTGGCGTCGTCGCGGGTGAGCGAACCGGCGGCGTCCGTCATGATGTGCAGAGCGGTATCCGCCGGGGCGTTCATGAAGTCGCGAATCTGGGCGGCGAGATTGTCATCCTCCCAGACCATCACCGAACCCAGCGCGCCCATCCGCGAGCGGATCTTTTCCCGGTCGTCCGTGTGCAGGTGAATTTTATACAGGTCGCCGTCGCGCAGAATCACGGCGCTTTCCTGTCCGGCGGCAAGCTCGGCCAGGTCTTCCGAAGGCGCATCGGCCTTCACCACGAAGTCCACGCAATACCCCGATTCGAGGGTTTCGTGAAACGCGGGTGAAATGGTAAGAAAGCCCGGAAAAACTTCCGTCACCGGACGATACGAATTGTCCAGTCCGGCCAGCGTTCGGAAAAAGCCTTCAAAAAAAATGTACATGCCCAGAGCGCCCGCGTCCACGACGCCGGCCTTTCTCAATTTGGGCAGGGTTTCCCTCGTTTCGCGAACGGCTTTTTCCAGGCGCGCCATGATCCGCTCCACACTCTCCGAATCGGGAAGGGTCTCCTGTTCGGAAAGAGCCTCCTCCAGTGCGTCAAAAACGGACAGCATGGTCCCCGGCCGCGGGTCGCTGACCGCCTTCCAGGCTTTTTCGTTCGCCATCCGCACCGTTTCCTTCAGACTCCCCTGGAAATCGGCGGCATACAGAACCGAAAAGAACTGCGAAGCAATATTGCCGGAATTGCCGCGCGCCGCCAGCAGAAGCCGGCGGACGATTTTATCTTTTTCGCCGTCGGCCTGGCGAAGCGGAGAAAGACTCACGGAAAGATTCCGCCCCGTATCACCGTCGGCCACCGGATACACGTTGATCGCGTCGAGCAGATCCGCCCAGGCCGCCACTCGCGCCACACCCGCCACAAAAGATTGCTTGAACAGATTTTCCATTTAAAACCCCAATAAATTCCGAATGTCCTGTGGAATACTGAACAGCGTCTCCATCTCCGGCACTTTCACCGCCACCTGCTCCGTGCGCCCGCGTGCGCAGACGCTGCCGTCCGTGGCCCTGCGGATTTCGAAATCCACCACCAGCTTGATGTTGGCGTCCGCCAGCGTGGCCTTGACAATAATCTCATCGCGGTGTTTGAGCGGAAAAATGTGCTTCGTCGCCGTGCGGATGATCGGGAAAATGATTTTTTCCCGTTCGTAATACGCATAGAGATCGACGCCGTAATGTTCAAAGAGCCCTGCGCGGGCGATCTCGAAGTAGTTGAGGTAATTGCCGTGCCACACGATCTGCATGGGGTCCAGGTCGAAAAACGGCACACGGATTCTGGCCTCAAAGCTTTTCCTGCCCGTGCTCATGTTTTCCCCCGAAAGAAATCCGTGTAGCGGATGGCCGCGCACATCCGTTCAATGTCCTCGTCCAGGGGCCGGTCTTCGATCACCGGATCGCTGACCAGCCGGATATTGCGCAGGGCCTTGTCCAAAAGCGGACGCACACGGATATTTTGCCGGATGTCGCAGGCCTGCGCCGCGGCCAGCAGATGAATGGCCGCCACCCGCTCCGTGAGCGTGCAGACGCGCTCCGCGTCCCGGGCCGCAATCGTCCCCATGCTGACCTTGTCCTGGTTGTGCGACTCCGTCGAACGCGAGAAAGACGCGGCGGGCATCGTGGCCTTGAGGGCCTCGGCGGCCAGCGCCGACGATGCGATCGACATGGCCTTAAAGCCGTGATGCAGCCCTTGAGACGCGCCGTTTTTCCGCACCAGGTCGCCCGGCAAACCACGGTTGGTATTGGGATTGACCAGCAGCGCGATTTGCCGGTCGCACATGTCCGCGGCGGACGCGAGCGCCGCCTTGAGGCCGTCCATGGCAAAGGCGACGTGCCCGCCGTAGAAATTGCCGCCCATCAGCACCTCGCCGGTCGCGGGATCAAAGATGGGATTGTCGTTGGACGAATTGGCCTCGGTTTCCACCCACGGGATAATCCAGGAAAGCGCATCGGCAAGCACGCCCAGCACCTGCGGCGCGCAGCGCAGCGAATAGGGATCCTGCAGGGCTTCCAGCGCGTCGTCTTCCAGCCGGCGCGCGGACACTTTGGAAGTGAGCAGACGGGCAATCGCACGCGCCACCGAGCGCTGGCCGGGAAAAGGCTTCGCCTCGGAAATCACCGGATGATAATGGTGGGCGTTGCCTTTCATGGCATGCACCGAAAGCGCGGTGGCGTAAACCACGGCATCCAGAATCCGCCGGGACCGCTCGATGCAGACCGCTGCGATCCCCGTCATGGTCGTCGTTCCGTTCACCATCGAAAGAGGCTCTTTAGGCTGATAGACGTAAGGCTTCAATCCGGCTTTTTTGAGCGCCTTTGCGGCCGGCATCACGAAGCCTTCGTAAAACACCTCCCGCTCGCCGGCGAGCGCCGCCCCGATATAGGACATCGGCGTCAAATCGCCGGAGGCGCCTACCGATCCCTCGCACGGCACTATGGGTGTGATGCCTTCGTTCAAAAAGGCGGACATCTGCTCCAGAAGTCCGACGGATACGCCGGAATAGCCGCGCGCCAGGCACAGAATTCGCGTGAGCATCGCTGCGCGTGTTTCTTCGATGCCGATGGGATCGCCCGTGCCGCAGCCGTGAAATTTCAAAATGTTGGTGCCGTTTTTCATGGCCGCAGTAAGATCGATCCGGTTTCCGCAGGATTTTCCGTAGCCCGTGTTCACGCCGTAGATCGCGACGCCGTTTTCCAGAGACGTCATCAGCGACTTCTCGGTCGCCGACATCCGCTTCAGAAACGCGCGTGAACGACTGATCCTGACGGGCAGGCCGTCTATGGCGACGGCAATGATTTCCTCAAAACGGACCGGGCCGCCGTCAATGACAAGGGCGGCCTTTCCGCCGATTTTCTTCATGTTGTCTCCCTTCCCCAAACCTCCCGTTCAGGCGCGAACGCGAGGCTTGTACGTGCCGTCCGCTTTTTCCTTTTCCATAACTTTTTTCAGCATCTTGAACATCTTGTAATTGGCCGGCTCTTCCTCGTAAAACCGGTCCCAGCAGTAGTAGTACATCTCCTGCAGCTTTTCCGGCGTCATCATCTTGGGCTGAAAAACCACCTTGCCGCAGGTGTAGTCTTTCCAGTCGTAGGAGAGGATTCGCCCCTCGCCGTGCAGGTCGTCGAACGTACGCGTGTGCACGAACGGCGTGAGAATGGTGAACTCCGCCATATCCAGCTCAATTTCCAGAAGGAAGTCCATCCAACGCTTAATGTAATCTTCCGTGTGGTAATCAAGGCCCAGCAAAATGCTGCCTTCCACGGCGATGCCGTGGTCGTGATAGCGCTTGATCCGGGCGCGGATGTAATCGGAGGAATCGAAAATGGTCTGATAGACGAACCACGCGCCCGCCTGCGCCGCCAAATCCAGCACTTTGTCGTCGTCTTCGATCGGATGGCAGCACCATTTCTTTTTGAGTGGAATCATTTCCCGAAACAGGCCGATTTCCCAGTCGCGGTCCTGCGCCAGCGAATTGTCCACGATGAACAGGCGGTTGTTGTCGATGGAGGCCATTTCCTCCATGACCCGGTCGTAGGGGCGGGGGCGGAAGCTCCGGCCGCCCAGGAAACGCACCGCGCAGGGATAGCAGTTGAAGCGGCAGCCGCGGGAAGCATGCACCAGATCGACCATCTGGACGCCGCGGTAGTTGTACATCTCTCGTTTCAGAATGCTTCGCCGGGCCGTTCCCACGCTTTCAATCGGCGGGAAGTTCTGCATATAGTTGTATGCTTTTTGTAGCTTGCCCGCCTTGAAATCGGCAAAGACCTGCTCCATTCGGCCTTCGGCTTCGCCCAAAAACACAGCGTCGGCGTGCTTGGTGCATTCCTCGGCGTGCAGCATCACGGCGATGCCGCCGCAGATGACGGGAATCCCCCGGGCGCGAAACGCATCCGCGATTTCCCAGCCGCGCTTCACCTGCGCGGTGAGCATCATGGAGACGCCCACAAAATCGGCATCCGCGCCCAGGTCCACCGGCTCGACATTTTCATCGACAAACGCCACATCGACATCGGAAGGCAGAGCGGCGGCCATCACCACCGGCCCGTGCGGCGGAAGAATGAACTGCGTCTGGCGGTCCAGCTTTTCCCATTTCGGATAAATCAGCAAAAATTTCATGCATTCCCCTTTATCATTCCCATCGGCTGAAAACCAGACAGGCATACGTGCCGCCAAAGGATATGCCGGCTAAAACCGTATGCCGCGGGTTGGTTTCCACTTTTCTGCCCATCACAAAATTCAACGGCGCGGCCGGCCTTTCCAGACCGACCGTTAAAGGCAGCCACCCTTTTTCCACAGATAACGCCAGAGCGCAAGCCCGAATCCCGCCTCCGGAAAAACTCTCTCCCAGAGCGCCTTTGATGGAGGTCACCCACGGCCGGACGGCGCAGGATGCAAACAATTCTTCGTAAGCGGCCGCTTCCACGGCATCCAGAACCCTGCTTCCGTTGGCCGCCGCCATTACGGCCGACACGTCCGGCGGGGCAATCCGCGCCTGCTTAAGCGCCCGCAGAAACGTCCGGCGGAACCCTTCGGGGTCCCGCGGCCAGGCCGTGGGCGGCGCGGGCGAGGACCCCAGGCCGGCGCCGGTGATTTCGCAGTAGATTTTCGCTCCGCGCTCACGGGCGGAAGCCAGGGACTCCAGACAGAGGAGGCCGCACCCTTCTCCCGCCACATATCCGTTTCGCCGCTCATCAAAAGGGCGCGCGCCTTCCGGCCCCCCATCGTCCGGCGAAAGACCGCGAAATTTCGACAGGGCCTCATAGTAAAATTTCGACAGGATATCCGCGCCGCCCGCGAGCATCACATCCGCCGTCCCGCGCCGGATTTCAGAGGCGGCATATGCCACGGCCGTCTCCGCCGACACCGCGAAATGCGTGACCGTGACGTTGACGCCGCGAAACCCCAGCTCGATGGACGCGTGTCCGGCGGGTGCGTTCATGACAGTGTTGGGCACCAGAATCGGATTGACCGCTCCCGGTCCTGCCGAAAGCAGCGCGTCTTCAAACTGCACGGTGACGTCGGTCGCGCCGAACGCGCTTCCAAAGAGAATACCCACGCGGTCGCGGTTTTCGGCCGTGACGGCAATGCCCGCGTCCGAAAGCGCCAGGCGCGCCGACGCGGTCGTAAGCAGCGACAGCCGGTCCATTCGCCGCAGATTCTTTATGGAGATAAAATCACGCGGCTGGAAACCGCGCACTTCCGCGCCAAGACGCGACGCCGCCCTGCCGGTGCCAAAGGCCTGCACGGCATCGATGGCGCACTCGCCCTGAAAAAGCCTGCGGGAAAATTCTTCACGGCCCGTGCCGAGCGGCGTTGCCATCCCCAGGCCGGTGACCACCACCCGCCGGTTGTCCGGAAAAACTTGCGGATCATTCATGGACGGCGCCCTGCCCTTCATACCGGCCGAAAATGACCGTCGTATTGTTTCCGCCGAAAGCGAAGGAATTGGAAAGAACGGCGCGCAGATCCGCCCGGCGCGCTCCCTGGGTTACATAATCCAGATCGCACTCCGGGTCACGATCGCGCCAGTGAATGGTCGGCGGGACAAACCTTTTGGCAAGCGCCAGCAGGCTGACAATCCCCTCCAACGCGCCGGACGCACCGAGGGTGTGGGCATGCATGGATTTCGTCGAACTCACCGGGATCTGATAGGCGCGGGAAC
>CAZVGQ010000041.1:0-8557 GCA_964626775.1 uncultured Smithella sp.
TCACGTGCAGACGTCCCCCCGTCTGACCTTTTCGGGAACGCCGGAAAAAATATCCATCCGGGGAGAAGTGCTCCTGCCCCTGCTTCAGGTCAACGGAACGCAATCGAAGGGGCCTGTGGAATCCAGTTCCGATTTGGTCCGGGAAGGAAAAACAAAGTCCAGCACACGAAAACCGTCCATCGGTCTCGATGTTCAGGTTAAACTGGCGCTGGGCGAGCAAGCGCAGTTCAACGCGGCCGGAATCGACGCAAAACTGGGCGGCGAAATGGAGATCGGGTTCAGCGATCCGGAGCGCATTTCGGGCAGGGGTGAAATCCGCGTGGTCAAAGGCCGGTTCCGGACCTACGGCGTGAACTTGGAAATTGTCCGCGGCCATCTTTTCTACGCGGGAGGTCCGGTCAACCGGCCGGCGCTGGACATTCTGGCGCTTCGAAAAATAGGAGAAGTGAAAGCGGGCGTCGCGGTCAGCGGCACGCTTCCAAAACCCTTGGTCAAACTGTATTCGGAACCCTACATGCAGGATATGGACATTCTGGCCTACATTGTGCTGGGGCATCCGCTCGGCGCCGACTCAAAGCAGGCCGGCCTTCTGGCCACGGCGGCCGGCGCCGTTTTAACCTCGCAGCAGGCCGAAGATCTGCTGGAGCAGATTCAGGACTATCTGGGGCTTGCCTCTCTGGAAATCTCCTCCGATGTGCTGGAGAAAAGCAACCGGATGGGGTATAAGCGCCTGAAAGCAACGCCCGAGGGAACGGGCGGTTCGTCCCAAAGCGCTTCGGAAACCATTCTGGTTGTGGGCAAGTATTTGACGCCCGAGTTGTACATCAGCTACGGCCGCTCGCTGTTTTCGGGGGGCAATTTATTTTTTCTGCGCTACGATATTTCCAAAAACTGGCAGGTGGAAAGCCAGATGGGACAGGAAAGCGGCATCGACCTCTACTACAAGCTGGAATTCCACTGACGGAGAAAACCTCATGCCAACGCGTCATTTTGATCTGGCCATCGCCGGCGGCACCCTGGTGACCCTGTCCTCCAACATGGACATCATCGAAAACGCCGCAATCGGCATCTCCGGCGATCGCATCGCCCTCGTGGACACAAACCGCGCCCTGTCGGCCGACAAGATCATCGATGCCCGCGGCGGCCTGATCCTGCCGGGGCTGGTCAACACGCATACGCATCTGCCGATGGTCTGCTTCCGTGGCCTCGCGGACGATCTCCCGCTCATGGACTGGCTCAACCATCACATCTTCCCCATGGAAGCGCGCTTCGTGAACCGTCAGATGGTTTACGACGGCGCCCTGCTCGCGATCGCGGAAATGATCCTTTCCGGCACCACCACGTGCTGCGACGGGTATTTCTTTGAAAATCAAATCGCCGAAGCCGCTCTGGATTGCGGCATGCGCGCGGTGGCGGCGCAGGGATTCGCCGACTTTGCCACGCCGGACCATCCCCAGTATGAGAAAATGATGGCGGCCGCCGGACGGTTTGTGGAACGCTGGCTCCCCCACACGCCGATGATCACACCGGCATTCTTCTGCCATTCCCCCTACACCTGTTCACCCCGGACGCTGGTCAACGTGAAGGCGGCCGCGCGCGAGGCCGGAATCCTTTACCTGACCCACCTTCTGGAAAACCGGGATGAAATCGATACGATTGAAAAACGCTACGGCCGGAAGCCGGTGCAGCATCTGCGCTATCTGGGCGTGCTGGACGACCGGACCGTCGCCGTGCACTGCAACTGGATGAGCCCGGAAGACATCGCGCTTCTTGCCGATCTGGGCGTCAGCGTGTCCCACAATCCGGCCAGTTCCATGAAGCTCGCCGCGGGCGTCGCGCCGGTTCCGCTGATGCTGGAGAAAGGCATCGCGGTCGGCCTGGGCACGGACGGATCCGCCAGCAACAACGACCTCGACATGTTTCAGGAAATGGATCTTTCGGCAAAAGTCCACAAAGTGACGCTCCTCGACCCCACGGTCATGAGCGCCGAAACCGTCGTGAAAATGGCGACCATCGAAGGCGCCCGCGTTCTTGGACTGGATCGGTTGATCGGCTCCATAGAGGTGGGGAAACTGGCGGACATCATTATCCTGGATATGAACCAGCCGCACCTGACGCCGCTTTACAACCCATACTCTCATATCGTTTACGCCGCGCGGGGGTCGGACGTGAAAACCAGTATCATCGACGGAAAGCCGGTTATGGAGAACCGGCGGCTGCTCACGATAGACCTGCCGGACGTGATGGAGCGGGTCCGCGTCATCGCGGCAAACATTCAGTCGGAGCATCAATCCACGATCAGGACGTCACCGGTTGATGTCATGACGCAATGAATGCTGCCAGATGGAATGGAGAGGAACGGTTAAAATCGTTGTTGTTTACCCGGTGAAAATAACTTCAAATAGCGGCCGTAGCCTTCTTTTTCCAGATCGTCTTTAGGGATAAAACGCAGAGCGGCGGAATTCAGGCAATAGCGAAGACCTGCAGGCCCCGGGCCGTCCGGAAACACATGGCCCAGATGGGAGTCCGCGTGG
Organism: uncultured Smithella sp.; assembly: GCA_964626775.1. Lineage (GTDB taxonomy): Bacteria > Desulfobacterota > Syntrophia > Syntrophales > Smithellaceae > UBA8904. The sequence continues at coordinate 2,535 of CAZVGQ010000041.1, forward strand.
CGGCTGCGAACCTCCGTGCGCGTCGCAAAAAAGCCGCGGTCCTCTCGGGTCGTTATATTGGCCGGCTCCAGCGGCCGCGTGAAGCTGGGCCAGCCGGTGCCGGAATCAAACTTGTCTCGCGAACTGAAAAGCGGCTCCCCGGACACGACATCGACATAGATGCCCTCTTTTTTGTTGTGGACATATTCGTTTTGAAAGGGCGGCTCCGTCGCGTTTTTCTGCGTGACGTCGTATTGCATCGGGGAAAGAGTTTTTTTCAGGGTTTTGTCGTCCGGCTTTCGGTAGAGCGGCGCCGAAACCGGCCCATTGTCCCGATCCTTCTTCCAAACTTCCCGAAGAAATCCTTCCCGGCCTGAACCGCTTCGATAGGCCTTGTAGCGCAGCGGATTCTTGGCGTCATAGTCCTGATGATACTCCTCCGCCGGGTAGAATCCCGTAAAGGGTTTGAGCTCCGTTACAATCGGCTTGCCGAACTTTCCCGATGCGGCCAGAGCCTGTAGAGCGCCGGCGGCCGTCTTTCTTTCCGCCTCGTTGTTGTAAAAGATGGCGCTGCGGTATCCGGAACCGCGATCGGCAAACTGTCCTCCTGCATCCGTGGGGTCAATATGCCTCAGAAAGTAATGGAGAATCTGCTCATAGGTCACCACGCCCGGATCGTAATGAACCTGCACGGCTTCTAGATGCCCCTGGGCCATGTAGGTCTCGTAAGTGGGATTTTTTCCCGAGCCGCCCGAGTAGCCCGAAACAACCCGTATCACGCCCGGCAGTTTTTTCATATCGGAAGCCACGCACCAAAAGCAACCGCCGGCCAGCGTCGCGACCGCCGCATTTTCTGTTTGGGTCATACCGTTCATTTTTTCCGCCCCCTTCACGGGCTGTGTGTTGCCGCCCTGACAGGCCAGCGCAAACCACAGCAATCCGGCGGCAATCCATGCCTTTTTCATTTTGTCCGTCCCGTCTTTTGAATCGGGTTTTCCTTGAATAAGAGTTTAAGGACGATTGCGGGAATGTCAAACCGGCAAAAAAAAGAGGCCAAGCAAGGCCTCTTTTTTTGCGCCGCCGCGGCAACCGCTTTCATGGAGCAGTCAGCCGAAGCGGCACAGGGTGTCTGTTATAATCGCTACTTTTTCTTTTTGGCGTCCGCCTTCTTGTCTTCCTTCGCCTCAATTTTGGTCGCGGTCATCGTGTATTCGATCGTGACCTTGGAGCCGACTTTCACATCGCCGGTCACCTTGGTTGCGGCACTCTTGGCCACTTCCCAGTTGTCGCTGCCTTTCTTGACGACAATCACATCCCCTTTCACGTCCATCACCGGCCCGGTCACCTGATAGGTTTTGGGCCCCGCGGCGTAGGCCGCCATGGCAACCAGCAAAAACGCGCAAACCAATACCAAAACTTTTTTCATCGCTCCATCCTCCTTTTCATGTGTGAAACGCAACGTTATTTGACGACAATGGAATTCTTGATCTCCTCGTACGTTTTACCCTTGATGCCCTTGATGTTCATGACATCTTCAATGTTCCGGTAGGGCCTGCCGTCGATGATCGCTTTGGCTTTGACGGGGCCGATCCCTTGAAGTTTCTCCAGCGTCGCCTGGTCGGCCTTGTTGATGTTGATTCTCACCGCCGGAGCCAGTTTTTCCGCGGCTGCTTTTTCGGCGGCCTGGGCGGATGCCGCCGCCGTTCCCGCGATCAGGGCGGCAAGCAGAATCAAGGCGGCAAACGTGAAACCATGTTTCAAAAACAAAAAATGCTTTTTCTTCAACATAAGACCTCCTTGTATGATTTTTTTGCAGTGAAGCACCGGACGCAGAGATTTTTAGCAGAGACCGGTGGACTTGTCAAAGAGAATGTCGGGGCGTTTGAGGCAATGAACCTCTTGACTTTATTTGCCTTTCCGGATAGTTTTCCCGGCAAAAAGCAGGCGGATCATGGCTGACCCTCAAAAACAAAAACTGCGTTTGGACTATCCGTGCTCATGGACCTATAAAATCATCGGCCGGAATCCGGACGAGATGCAAAGCGCGGTTCATGAGATCATCCGTGACCGTTCCTGTCAGGTATCTCTGTCGCGTCAAAGCGAAACAGCCAAATATATCTGCCTCAACATTGAACTGATCGTGGAGAGCGAATCCCACCGGCTCGACCTGTATGAGAAGCTCAAATCCCACCCGGCCATTAAGATGATTCTCTAGAAAACGGTTTGCACCGGCACGCCTGAAAGCAATGCCGGCTGGTCTTGAGCCGCGCTTTGCTTTCGCGACCCTGCATCAAAACGGCGCGGACATTGCCCGTACCCCGCTGAATGCCCTGCGCGGATTGCCGCTCAGCCGATCCGGGCCGCGAGATGGCTTCCAAGGCGTTTCCCCAGGGCCACTACCGTCCACATCACCGGCAACCCCAGCGATGAAGGCAGGACGCTTGCGTCGCAGCAGTAAAGATGATCGATCTCCGTTTCAAGGTTGCGGTCCACTACATCACCGATTCTGCAGGTTGCCGACGGATGAGCTCCCTGCGGATTGAGAGGAAGGATCGTCGAATCTTTCGCGCCGGCCTTGCGAAACACCTTTTTGATGATGTCAACTCCCTTATCGAGCTTCATCCGGTCCGCCTCGCTGACCTTCTTGGAAAAGGACACACCCTGAAAAAGCTCGCCCGCCGTTTCATCCCGCACTTTCACCATGATGCCCGAGAGCTTCCAGAATCGGGGAAAGTTCAGCAAACTCTTCGGCCCCGCCATTGCAAGCGTCGCCGCATACATGGACCAGTTCGGAAATACCGGGATAATGGCGATGCCGTCGGATTCATAGAACTCAAGGGAACCGACGGACATGGGCGTCGCGCCCGCGGTATTCATGCCGGGAATCTCCGCCCCCACGAATTGAAGCCAGTCGCAGCAAAAACCCTTTCCGGCGCGAGAAATCCCGGCACGGCGGAGTATATGAGCATTGTCGATCCCCGTGGAGAGCACAACGAATTTTCCGAAATATTTGACGGGGACACCCCATCGCGTGCCCTTTACGCCGACGACCCGATTGTTTTCAACGATAACTTCCGTGATCCTGGTATGGAGATGGAGGTCCGCGCCCTGACTGACCGCCTCGTCGCCATAGACACGAGCGGTCCACTTGGCGCCGGTCCTGCAGCCCAGCATGCAGTCCCCGCTGGCCCTGCACCGCTTCGGATCGACGAATTTGTCCATTTTCCCCCAGTGGTACCCCAGGCTGTTGGCGACTTCCACGAGGCGCAGATTCTCCCTGCCCACAAGCTCGTCAGGCTGCTTCTGTATCCATAGATCCTTCTTCGCCTCCCCGGCCTCCTCGGCAAGGTCGATTCCCACCGGATCGAAAACACTTTTGGGCGGAGGCGCCGCGCATCCGCCCGCCAGGTTCGACAAACCGCCATAATTGTCGGCAAAGGTAACCGTGCGGCCTTCCCTGCTGCGCACCAGCCCGCAATGCTTTAGAATCATGGCGATGGTCATGGTGCTGCCCATCCATTCCCATCGCCCGCCCGCCTCGAGCAGCAAGACTTTTTTCCCGCGACGGGTCATTTCCCGCGCGACGGTTGAACCGCCCGTCCCGGTCCCGGCGACGATCACATCATATTCTTGTTGCATCACTCCTCGCTGATGAATCATGCATTTTTTGAACAGACGCATATTCATTTTTCACGATATCCATATCCAGGGGAACCGTCTTTTGGGGGTCCCGATAAATGCGGATCGCCTGCTCGGGACAATGCTCCATGCACAGACCGCATCCCAGGCAGATTTCTTTATGATAGGTTTGTTGATCCCCGCTCTGCACAATCGCTTCGAACTGGCAGATTCGGGCGCAGGCGCCGCATTGCCGGCAGAGAGCCTCATCCCGGTTCATGGAGTAGCCCGAGTCGGCGTTCATCGTCAGGCCCGGATCGAAGCGCCGGGCGAAGCGGGTCGCCTGAAGGCTCACACAGGTGTCGATGTGACAGTTGCAGATAATCCCCGTACTGCCCCCCGTCGCCACCTTGAAGAAGGCCTGCGTGACATACCCTTTTTCTCTGAACTTTTTGACGAGGTCGACGGCCTCCTTTTGAGAAATTTTCCTTGCATGATATTTCGCTCCGCAACGGTCCAGCCAGAACTGCGAGGTCTTTTTCCCCACGCTGATGCAGGAGTTGATGGTCCATTCCGGCGCGTTCAGAGATTTTTTGCAGGGACAATCCATGACGGCAATGAAATCCGGCTCCTGAAGAAGAATTTTGTACGCATGATCGAAGGGAACGATCTGCTTGTTTTTTTCAGAAACCGCCGTGACGTCTTCATCGAGTTCAAGAATTTTTACGGCATCTCCTCCCGATATAACCTTGGCATGGTAACGGGCGAAAGCCGCCCTGATCAGCAGGTTGACGGGTTTAAACCAGGACAGATACTTGGCCAGGAACGAAAACAATTGATGGACAAACCACACATAAGGATAATAAAATGAAAAATATAGATAATTGTGAACAGCCCGGTCGAGCCGCCAACCGTGCTTCGCCATCAGAACTTTCGTAGATGCCCTCATGTAGGCCTCCACCCTGAAATCATTTATGGGTTGCGTTCCGGCAAATTTTCAGAATCAAACCTGACGAGCCAGGTCTCATGATTTTGTAAGCGTATGAAATAAATACACTTTGAGGTCAAGATGCACCTATCATCCGGCCGATGCTTTTCTGTCCTTTTTCACGTATCTACTGTTCATCCATGGATGGCTTTTATCCATTTTCACTACTCTTTGATTTCATAGCCTTTCTCCCGGAAAAGGCGCAGACAGGCGTCCACCGCCTCAGAATCATAGAGAACTCCCTTGTTTTGGGTGATTTCTTCCAAAGCTTTGTCAAGCCCCAGGGCGGGCCGATAGGGACGGTGAGTCGCCATGGCTTCCACCACGTCGGCCACGGCCAGGATTCGAGATTCCGGAAGAATGTCATCCCCCGTCAGGCCGTTGGGGTAACCGGACCCGTTCATCCGTTCATGATGCTCCAGCACCATCCGGGCTATGGGCCAGGGAAATTCGATGTCCTTCAGAATGTCGTAACCGGATTGCGAATGCGTCTGAATCAAACTGAACTCCAAATCCGTCAATTTCCTGGGCGAACTGAGGATCTCGGCAGGAACGGTAACTTTGCCGATGTCATGGATGATGCCGGCCATGCGGATGCCGTCGATTTGATCCGGGGAGAACCCCATTTCCGTGGCTATGGCACGGGAAATATCGGCCACACGGCGCTGATGACCCGCCGTATAGGGATCCTTGGCCTCCACTACCAGGGCGATGGCCTGAACGGTTCCGCCCAGAGCCTTCCTCAGTTGATCCATGCTGTTCTTCCGGTCGGTAATGTCTTCGATAATTCCTACCCCTCCGGAAATTTGCCTGCGTCCTGAGTCCATTGGCGCAAAAAGACACCTGACCGGAGTAATCTTTTTTGCGGTTACGGAAGAATAGTCACCTTCATAAAATCCGGGTCTCCCTTTCAGTGCATTCTTCACAGCTAAAACAACTCCTGCATTGGGCAGATTGAGCATGTTGAGGCCGATGAGTTTTTCCCGCGAAGATCCTATAATTTTGACGAAATTGTCATTGCAGGCAACAATAATGCCTTTTTCGTCGAATGATAAAATACCCAGGGGCGAATGCTCGAAGATCAAACGATATTTTTCTTCACTCGCCCTCAATTCATCCTCCGCCCGCTTGTGGTCGGTGATGTCGCTCATAAAATTTAAAGTGGCAGGTCTTCCTTTCCAGTTTATGATGACGGCCGCCAACTCCACCCACCGGAAACCGCCATTTTTAGGAAGAATACGGAAGGAATAGCGCGTGGGAATCGATTCACCCTTGAGACGTCTGACATACCGGTCCCTTACCATGTCGCGGTCATCCGCATGGATGAAATCGGTAAAGGGCCTTGACGCGATTTCCTCTCCGGCATAACCGGTGATCGTGACGGTCATGGGATTGCCAAACACCACCCTGCCGTCCTGGGCGACAAAAATGGCCTCTC
>CAZVGQ010000042.1:0-8522 GCA_964626775.1 uncultured Smithella sp.
ACTCCCCGCATACCTGGACCAACGGAATCGGTTTTTACGTAAACTGGAACCTCGTGCTGGCCGATAAAGGCAATACCCTGCCCCTGGAATACCCTCTGGAGGAGCCGTCCTGGGTGCCGGAACAAAGAGAAGGCATCATCGACCCGATCCTTCCCGACAAAAACGCGATGCTTGCGCCGTTTACAAAGCCGGGCCTTGGATTTGAGATCAACCAGAGCCTGCTGAACAAATATGGGAAGCGGTTTTTCAAGCTGACGGAACTGCGGCAGAAAATCAAGGTGATTCGCCAGAAAGGCCTGAAAACAGCGCTGGCGCTGAAGAAAAGAAAAGAATCCCAGTAACCTGTAAATTGCTCCGAAGGGATCCGTTATGAAGAGGCCCCTGAAAATCGCCGTCATCATTTGGGGGCGGTTTTCGCAAAAGTGTGATCCGGGATCTCTTCGGAAGATGAAATCCAGTTAAGACCGGGCCCATATTTCTCTAGCCCAATCTTCCGGGAGCGGCCGCTATGGTTGCGTCGATCTCGATGGTCGCATACCGTCCCTTCTTGAAGCTTCCGGTGTTGACGACCAACGTGTTTTGAAAACGTTCAATGCCATGCGCCTCGTGAATGTGGCCGCAGAGGCAGAGGCCGACCGGATGGGTTGCGAGAAATGATTTCACGCTGTGACTCCCCCCGCGCAACCCGATGAACGACCGGTCCCGGACGGAACGAGGAGGAGCATGGGAAATCAAAACCAGCCGGGAAGCCTGCCGGACCTGCTCATATCCTGATTGCAAAATCCGGGCAATTTCTTCTTCCGAATATACCGTGGCGGTAGGAATCGGCGTCGGCGACGACCCGCCGATGCCGAAGAATCCAGTCCCGTCCAGAATCCGGCCCCTGCCGTGCAGAGAAAAACCTTTTTCTTCGAGAAAGTCTTTGACTTCCTCCCTGTCCCAGTTGCCATGAACGGCGAGGATCCGTTTTGAATATTGCTCCAGACAGGCAAGAACATCCTTTGCCTCGGTCCGCGTTTTGGTGTGCGTGATGTCGCCGGAAATGACCACCGCGTCTGCCTCGCGGATAAGATGGGCAGCCTTTTCAATGGACCGGGTAGCCCCGTGAATGTCGCTGATGGCAAATATTTTCATATCCATTCATCCGGGTTTCAATGATTTTCCCATGTTCTTCCATTCAATGGAGATCTAGACCAACGCTCGATTCCCGTCATCATCAAGTTATGCTCTACGCGGGTCCGTTCAACGGAAAGTACAGGGACACGGTTGTGCCTCGTCCCGGCTGGCTTTCGATTTCCATCCTGCCGCCGTGCGCAAGCATCAGATGTTTGACAATCGACAAGCCCAGTCCCGTGCCGCCCAGTTCGCGGGACCGCGTCTTGTCCACGCGGTAAAAGCGCTCGCCCAGGCGCTGTATTTCCTCCCCGGGAATTCCAATGCCGCTGTCGCTGATCTTCAAAGCCACCTGATCGCCTCTTTCTTCGGCTTCCATCGTGATCCGGCCCCCCTCCGGCGTAAACTTTACGGCGTTGTCCAGCACGTTGACCAGGATCTGGCTGAGCCGGTCCCGATCCGCCTTGATGGGCCTGAGATTCCGCGGCAACCGGTTTTGCAGGGTGATGGTTTTGGCCGCGGCTTTGGCATCCAGAAGGGAGACGACGTTGTCCATGGCTTCCGGAAGCAAAATATCTTCGAAGCGAAAAACTACCTCCCCGAGTTCAATTCTGGACAGGGTCATCAGGTCTTCCACCAGGCGATGGAGCCGCCGGGCCTGCTTGAGCATGATGTCGGTGAAGCGCTTCGCGTCCTCGGGATTCTCCAGGGCGCCGGCCTGAAGCGTTTCCAGATAGCCGATGACGGCCGTAAGCGGCGTGCGGATTTCATGCGTGACATTGGCCACAAAGTCCGTCCGGACGCGCTCCAGTTTTTTAAGCCGGGTCACGTCATGGAAGACGATCATGACTTTTTCTTCACCCGGAAGCCCCTGAACTTCGGACAGGCTGACGCTCATGATCACGGTTTCGGCGGCGCCCAGCGCAATTTCGCGCGAAATACTTTGCCGGGTCTGCTTAAAACTTTGAAACGCCTTCTGAAGTTCGGCGTTGCGGAAAGATTCCAGAAGCGTCTTGCCCAGAAAGTCTTCGTATTGGCCGGAAAGAATGCCGGCCAGCGAAGGACTCAGGAATTCGATCCGCTCCTCCTGGTTCAGGATCACCACGCCTTCGTTGATGCTGGTCAGCGCGGTCATCAGCTTGCTTTTTTCTTCCTGCGCCAGCCGGATCTTGTCTTTGAGCTCTTCCACCAGATAGTTGATGTTATCCGCCAGCGTTCGGGTTTCATCGGACGTTCTGAGCCTGATGGAGCCGACGGGCTGCCCCTTGCGCAGCCGCTGCGTGAATTCCTCCATCGTTCGGATGGGGGCGGCCAGCCGGTAGGAAAAAAACAGGGCGATGATCAGAGACACCAGCGCGCCGATCAGCATCGCCAGGAAGATGGACTGATAAATTTGCTCAACCGCGCTCCGGACATCATGAAGCGGCCGTGCCAGACGGACGTAGCCCCTGCTGCTTCCCCTGTCCTGAACAGCCACGGCCACATAAAGCATGTTCACGCCCTGCGTGCTGCTGTAGCGGACGGACTTTCCCGTTCCTTTCAGCCTCGCTTCCTGAATCTCCGGCCGGTACAGATGACTCTCCAGCCCGGCCACGTCTTTTTCCGAATCGGCAAAAACGACGCCCCGCTCATTCACGAGCGTCACGCGGGACTTGGATATTTTACTGATCTGCTGAAGATGCGCGGACATGGCCTTGGGGGCGCTCAGATCCACCAGTTCGGCATAATGCATCAATTCCTGTTCGATTCCGGCTGTCATGACTTTGGAAAGCTGATCTTTCACCAGCAGATGCAGGACAAAGAACGACACGCTGATAATCACCAGATAGGAAAATAATATTTTGAGGAATAAATTGCGTTTCACACGGCCTCCTCAGGTCGTCCCTTCGAAGGATTGATGGCGCACGCAGGTCCCCGTCACCATGTAGGTCACCATATCGGCAATGCCCTTGGCGTGATCGGCGATCCGTTCCATGTTTTTGGAAACCTGCATCACCATCAGGGCCCGATGGATATTTTTGGAATCCTCCATCATGAAGGTCAGCAACTCGCGAAAAATCTGCTCGTTCAGATCGTCGATCACCTGTTCCAGCCGACGGACCTTCTCCGCCTTCTGCAGATCTCCGGCAATAAAGCTGTCCAGGGAATCCCTGATCATCTCGCCGACCAGATCGGACATGCGCGGCAGATCAATGTAGGGCTTGAGCTGCGGCTCTTCGTTGAGCCGCATGACCTTTTCGGCAATGTTCACGGCCATATCCCCGATGCGCTCCAAATGGCCGGTAATCTTGATGGCGGTTGTGATAAAGCGCAAGTCGATCGCCGCCGGCTGGCGCAGCGCCAGGATCTTGATGCAGCGCTCTTCCAGTTCGGTATCCAGACGGTCGATTTCATCATCCTCCCGGACGACTTCATGGGCAAGCTGTGTGTCCCGGCTGGACAGAGACTTCATCGCCTTGCGGATCGCTGTCTCGGTCAGCGCGCCCAGATAGATCAGACCGTCCTTGATCGCCTGCAACTCTTTTTCATAATGCAAACTGGTGTGTCGTTTTTCTTCCATTTCATCCTCCAGCAGGGAACGGTTTTAAACCGTTCCCTGCAAATCATTTTAAAGACACGGCTTTGCAAAAAGGTTTAGATGCAAGGCGCGCAAATTTCGAGGAATGAGGCGTATAGTTTCATACGCCGCAGTGACGCAGAATGCAGCGCAACGCAGCAGATAAGCCTTTTTCCAAAGTCGTTCAATCATCCGAAGCGCCCCGTAATGTAGTCCTCCGTCTGTTTGACGTCCGGCTTGGTAAAGATTTTCTCCGTTTTGTTGTATTCAATCAAATTCCCCAGATAAAAGAAAGCGGTTTCATCCGAGACGCGGGCGGCCTGCTGCATGTTGTGCGTAACGATGATGATGGTATATTTTTCTTTTAACTCCTCGATCAGTTCTTCGATCTTGGCGGTGGAAATGGGATCCAGCGCCGAGGTCGGCTCGTCCATCAGCAAAATGTCCGGCTTCATCGCCAGCGCCCGCGCGATGCACAGGCGCTGCTGCTGCCCGCCGGAGAGATTCATGGCGGATTTGTTGAGGATATCCTTCACCTCATCCCACAGCACCGCCTGTCTCAGGCTCTGTTCCACCAGGGCGTCCATATCCACGTTGGAAATGCCGGTGGTGAGCCTGGGACCATAGGAGATATTGTTGTAGATGGTTTTGGGAAACGGATTGGGTTTCTGAAAAACCATGCCGATCTTGCGGCGGATTTCCACCGGATCGACGTCCGGAGCGTAGATGTTCCGTCCTTCAAACAGAATTTCCCCTTCCACCCTCGTTGCGTCAATCAATTCGTTCATCCGGTTCAACAGCCGTAAGAGCGTTGACTTGCCGCATCCGGACGGTCCGATGAGCGCTGTGACCTTGTTTTTTTGAAACGTCATGGAAATGTCCGTGAGCGCCCGCACAACCCCGTAGTAAAAGTTCACCTGATGAACGGAAAGGATGACATTGGATTCCATGGCTACCACCTTTTATTTTTTCTCATAGACGCGCGGATCAATATGGCGATCAAGTCAATGCCCAGAACCACCGCGACCAGCACCAGAACGGTGCCGAACTGGATGGGCCTTGTGGCCTCAATATTCGTCCCCGCCGTGGCCAGAACGTAAATATGATACGGCAGGGCCATCACTTCGTCAAAAACCGATCCCGGCAGTTTGGCGGTGAAATACGCGGCAGCCGTAAACATGATAGGCGCCGTTTCTCCCGCGGCCCGCCCGATGCCCAGGATGGAGCCGGTCAGAATGCCGGGGAGCGCGTTGGGCAGCACAATCCGGTAAATCGTCTGCCACTTGGACACCCCCAGGGACAGGGAGGCTTCGCGAAAGGTCTGCGGCACCGCTTTGAGCGCCTCTTCCGATGCGCCGATAATGGTCGGCAGGATCAAAAAACCAAGCGTCAGCGACCCGGAAAGAATACTCGAGCCAAACTTCAGAAAAATGACGAAGAACCCCAGGCCGAATAGACCGAAAACCACGGAGGGCACACCGGCCAGGCAGTTGATTCCAACTTTGATGAGCCGAATCACCCGGCCCTGCCTGGCATATTCCGTCAGGTAAATGGCCGAGGCGATGCCCAGCGGGAGGCCGATGGCAATCGCGCCGATCGTCAGATAAATCGTGCCCAGAATGGCAGGCATGATGCCGCCCTTCGTCATCGCATCCGTTGGTCTTTGGGTGATAAAATCACAGCTGATCACGGAGATGCCGTTTACCAGAATATACAAAAGAATGCCGCCCAGCGCGAGCGTGATGATGAGCGCCGACGCGCGCACCAGCGCAAAGAAAACGGATTGTTTAAAGTAGCGCCAGCGCATCGAAGGGTATTTCAGCATCTTCATGAACATTTCCTTACAGCGTCGCGGAACCGGTCTGACGGAACTTGTGTGAGACGTAATCGGCAATCAGGTTAAACGCCAGCGTAAGAAAGAACAGCACCATGCCGATGGCGAAAAGCGCCTGATAGTGCGCGCTGCCGTAGGGCGTCTCCCCCATCTCCGCGGCGATGGAGGCCGGCATCGGACGAACCGGGTCAAACAGACTCTCCGGAATCGCCGCCGCGCCGCCTGCCACCATCAAGACAACCATTGTTTCGCCAATCGCCCGGGCCATGCCCAGCATGACCGCCGTGGAAATCCCGGAGAGCGAAGAAGGAACAATCACCTGCACAATCGTTTCAAATTTCGTGGCCCCCAGCGCGTAGGAGGCCTCCTTGAATTCGCGGGGAACGGCGTAGAGCGCGTCTTCGGAAATGCTGGAAATCGTGGGAATCGCCATGATCGCCAGAATGACGGAGGCGTTGATGATGTTGAGCCCCGTGGGCAGATCGAACGTCTCCTGCAGCCAGGGCGCAACAATGACCATCCCGAAAAATCCCAGAACGACGGACGGCAATCCGGCCAGCAGTTCAATGACGGATTTGAGGATTTCCTTGACGCGCTGCGGCGCGATTTCCGAGATGTAAATCGCCGCCATCACACCCAGCGGCACGGCGATCACCGTGGCAATCAGCGTCACGATGAGCGAACCGACGACCAGCGGAAAGATTCCAAAGGAGGGCGGGTCGTAGGTGGGATACCATTCCAGCCCGAAAAGAAAATCTTTTACGGATACGGTTTTGAACAGCGGCAGGCCTTCCCGGAAAAGAGAAAATACGATCAATCCCAGCACCAGGACGGAAACCATGGCAAAAAGCAGAAAAATATACTGGATGATGACTTCCTTGGTCCGGCGATTCATGCTCTCCTCAACTCAAGCTGTTCAGGTCTTTCGAGGTTTTACACAATAAATTTCGCTGCGGGGAAGAAATGGCCCGCATTCCCCGCGGTAAAATATTTGAAATCAAGACGGTCATCATTTCTTGCCTGTTTTCACATTCGCAAGCGGAACGAAACCTTCCCTGGCGACGATCTTCTGACCCTCTGCCGATTTCACGAAGGCAAGGTACCTCGCTGTGGCGCCCCTTGGCTCGCCGTCGCTATACATGTAAAGCTCTCTGGAGAAGGGGTATTCTTTGGACATGGCCGTCTGAAGAGAAGCCGTGATCCCGTTCACTTGAAGGGGCTTGACGCTTTTATTAAGATACCCGATGCCCAGATAGGCAATCGCATACCGGTTTTTGGACACCGCGGTGACCAGCGCGCCGTTGGAGGCCAGCATCTGAGCTCTGGGAGTAACTTTGGCCTTTTTCATCACAAAGTGGTCCCAGGACTCAAACGTGCCGGAAGAAGAATCTCGCGAGATCACCACAATTTTCAGATCGTCGCCACCGACTTCCTTCCAGTTGGTGATTTTGCCCTGATAAATCTGGCTGAGCTGGTCAACGGTCAGATTCTGAACTTTATTTTTGGGGTGCACCACGGGAATGATCGCGTCATAGGCCACCACGTGAGCCAACGGTTTAACGCCTCTGGACCCGGCCAGTTCGATTTCTTTAGTTTTAATTTCACGCGATGACGTGGCGATGTCGGTGGTTTTGTCCATTAACGCCTTGATGCCTTCGCCGGATCCGCCGCCGGAAAGGGACATCTGCACGCCGGGATTGGCTTTCATAAAAGCCTCCAGCGTCCCCTGCGCCACCGGCAAAACGGTGGTCGATCCTTTGATGACGATGGAATCGGCGGCAAAAGACGCGCCGCCGATCAACAAAAATGCGATGATGGAAAGGGCTGCTTTTCGAACAATGTTGAACATGGATGCTTCCTCCTGTTTTTAAATTGGCTGTCCTTATACAGGATGAATGTTACAGTTTGATGACGCGTTGATGAACTTGTCAAAACAATGTGAAGCAAAGAGCCCATGCGAAAAGGCGGCAGATTTCTACCGTATGTCCGCGAATTTATAGCCGAATCCGCGAACGGTCAGAATATATTGCGGTTTTTCCATATTTTTTTCGATCGAGCTGCGGAGGCGGCGGATATGGACGTCCACGGCACGGTCAGTAATAAATGTGTCGTCGCCCCAGACATGCGTAAGAATCTGATCCCGTGAATATACGCGGCCGGGACTGCGCGACAAAAAGAAAAGCAGTTTGAGTTCAGTAGGACTCAAAGCCACCGGCTTGCCTTCCACCCGCACCCGGCAGGATGCGTAATCGATCGACAGACCCTGAAATTCAAAGAGCTCCTCAGCGGAAAGTTTTTTCCCCTCCTGAACTCTCCTCAGAACGGTTCTGACGCGGGCCACCAGTTCCTTGACGCTGAAGGGTTTGGTGACGTAATCATCCGCTCCGATTTCCAGGCCGATGATTTTATCCACCTCGTCGGCCTTGGCCGTGAGCATAATGATCGGCACGAAAGCGGTCGCCGGATTGTCACGAATCATTCTGCACAGATCGAGGCCGTTGATTCCGGGAAGCATCAAATCCAGAATGATCAGATCGGGGACAAGCGACTGGACGGCGGCAAGAGCCTCCTTTCCGTCCAATACCTTCATGGTGCGAAAGCCTTCCCGCTCCAGGTTGTAGGCAATAAGGTCCGCAATATCTTTTTCATCATCGACGATCAGGATTTTCGCCATGGTATTTACTATCATTGTTTGCCGTTCAAAAACAACCCCTGAAAAGGCAGGGACCGTTCCTTGTCTTTTCAGGGGGTTATGCGCCTTGCCGTCCGGATTGCCGCGTTAGAACGTCAGCGTCAGCTTGTTCAACACCAGGAAATCGTTGGTCAGCTCGTTGGCGTCAGAAGTGCCTTTATAGTACTTGCCGGTGAAAAGATAACCGCCCCCCAGCATGTAGGACAGGTTATTGGTGATTTTGTAGGTTGCGGTCAAATCCACTTCCCATCCGTAATCCTTGTGAAGATACGCGGTGGCCGGATTGCCGGCCGTGGCCCAGGGCTTTTGATCGGCAAAGGCATAGG
>CAZVGQ010000043.1:0-8341 GCA_964626775.1 uncultured Smithella sp.
CTGCAGGCCATGTCGGGCGCAGGGCGCACCCCCGGCCTTTCCGCCATGGATATGATGGAAAACGTCGTTCCGTATATTTCCGGGGAAGAGCCGAAGGTCGAAACCGAGCCGCAGAAAATTCTCGGCAAACTGGCGGGTGACAAGATCGTCAACGCGCCGTTCGGGATCACCGCCACCTGCACCCGCGTGCCGGTCATCGACGGCCATCTGGTGGTCGCGTTCGTGCAGACCGAAAAACCCTGCACTCCGGAAGACGTCAAGAAAGTGATGACCGAATACGGGAAGGACTTCGCCGAGCTGCATCTGCCCAGCTCGCCCGCGCAATTGATCGACGTCACCGACGATCCGTTTCGCCCGCAGCCCCGAGTGGACCGCGACAAGGGCGGCGGCATGACCGTCACCGTCGGGCGCATCCGCAAGGACCCGATTCTGGAAAACGGCATCAAGTACGTCTGCCTGGCGCACAACACTAAGCTGGGCGCTGCCAAGGGCGCTCTGCAGACCGCGGAGTATTTAGTCAAAAACTTCCTGAAGTTGGTCTAGGCTTTCAAACCGGGCCGCGGCATGAAAATCCATATCCTGCCGCGGCCTTTTTTTGCCCGCTACCAAAAGCCGGCGTAAGAGCGTTCTTCGGTCCGCGGGCCCCTTCTGATATCTTCTTGAAACATCAGAACAGTTTTGATACGCTCCGCGGCACAAATTTGTCCCGCACACAAATTTGTACTTCCATGGCTTGAACGGAAAGGATAACTGATATGCAATTTTCTGAGCGCGTTTTTTGCGGCGGGCTTTCTTTCGGGGACACCGGCCGCCGGGTGCTTCTGGCCGGCTGGGTGGACGCTTTCCGTGATCACGGCGGCCTTCTGTTTATTCACCTGCGCGACCGCAGCGGCATTGTACAGATTGTCTTCAGCCCGGACGTCGCCTCCTATGAGGTCTGCCGGAAGGCGGCCTCGCTGCGTTCCGAATACTGCGTCGCGGTTTCGGGCGAAGTTCGAAACCGCCTTGCGGGAACGGAAAACCCCAACATCGAAACGGGACAAATCGAAGTGTTCGTGACCGAGCTTACGGTGTTGTCCGAATCCGACGCCCTGCCCTTTGCCGTTTCCGACAAGGCCATGGTGGCGGGCGCTCCGTCCGCCGGCTCGGACCATGTGGCCGAGGACCTTCGCCTTCAGTACCGTTATCTGGACATCCGCCGCCCCGCCATGCGCGACAATCTGGTGGCGCGCCACCGCATTTTTCAGTGCGTTCGTGAATTCCTGGATTCCCAAGGGTTCGTGGAAATCGAAACGCCCGTGCTCACGGCCAGCACGCCCGAAGGCGCGCGCGACTACCTGGTGCCCAGCCGAATTCATCCGGGAAACTTCTACGCCCTGCCCCAGTCGCCGCAGCTCTTCAAACAGCTTCTGATGATCGGCGGCATGGAGCGCTACTTCCAGCTCGCGCGCTGCTTTCGCGACGAAGACCTGCGCCCCAACCGACAGCCGGAATTCACGCAGCTCGACATTGAAGCGTCGTTCATCGATGAAGAGTTCCTCTACGAACTGATCGAAGAGCTGACCGTCCGAATGTTCGCGGTCGGCGGCATCGAACTGCCGCGGCCCTTCGCTCGCATGACCTACACGGAAGCGATGGACACGACCGGCTCCGACCGGCCCGACCTGCGCTTTGGGCTTCGCTTCGTGGACGTAACAAACGTCTTTTCCGAAACCCGTTATTCGATCTTCCGCCAGATCCTTCAGCGCGGCGGCTGCATCAAGGGCATCAACATTCAGGGCCAGTCGGAAAAACTCAGCAAAAACGTTTTGCAAAACGAATACGCGAAGGAGATCGCGCCCTCCTTCGGCGCCAAGGGCATGACGTGGATGCGCGCCGAGGGCGGAAAGCTTGAATCCAACATCGTCCAGTTTTTCAGCGAGCAGGAACTCGCCGAATTGAAGCGCCGCTTTGCGGTCGAAGACGGGGACGTGCTCATCATGATCGCCGATCCTTCCTACACGGTGGTGACCTCCGCACTGGGCCAGCTTCGCCTGCACCTGGCGGACCGCCTGGGGCTCATACCCGAAAACAGCTTTTACCCGGTCTGGATCACGGAATTTCCGCTTTTTGAACCCACGGATGAAGGGGGCGTCACCTCGAGCCACCATCCCTTTACCGCGCCGGACCGCGAGGATTTCGACCCGAAAAACATCGAAGAACTGCTTTCGCTCAAATCCCGCGCCTACGACCTCGTCATGAACGGCGAGGAGCTGGGCGGAGGCAGCATCCGCATCAACAACCGCGACCTGCAGCGCAAGATTTTTGCCGCGCTGGGGCTCACCGAGGAAGAAACCCGGGAGAAATTCGGCTTTTTCCTGCGGGCCTTCGATTTCGGCGCGCCGCCGCACGGGGGGCTGGCGCTGGGCATGGACCGCACCGTATCGATGATTCTGCAGACGCCGTCCATCCGCGAAGTAATCGCGTTTCCGAAAAACCGCAGCGCCGCCTGCCCCCTGACGGGCGCTCCCTCGGCGGTCAAACGCGAGCAGCTCGCCGAACTGGGGCTGCTCGATTTGGGCGGCAAAGAAGCGCTGCCGGGAACGGCCGAAAAGGAAGATCCGATCGATCACCTCTCCTGGGTGTCGCGCATCGGCATTTCAGCGGAGGAGCGGATCGTGATGGAGGGAATCCTGGCCGAAGCCGAAGCGCTGGCCCGCCTGGCCGGGGAAAAAGCGGGATCGGAAGAGCCGATCCGCACCGTGGCGCCGGTGTCCAACCGAATGCGGCCGGGAACGAGGGAAATGCGCTCGGAACTTGCCGAAAGCGGCAAACTGCTCAAAAGCGCGCCCGCCGTGAAGGGCAATTATTTTAAAGTCGCCAGCATTCTGGAATAAAAGGGAGACGCATTCATGGATTCTATTTTTTTCTACCGCAATCCCGACGGCGCCGCATCCGGCGACGGCCTGCTTGCGGAACTGAACATCGCGATTCAACCCAATCTCTCAGTAGCGGGCTGGCCCGTGGACGCGGGCTCCCGGGCGCTGGCCAATTTTACGGCGCTCGAGGACGCAACCATCGTTGACCGTCTTTCCGGGTCCGGCGCTTTCATCTGCGGCTCGACCAAAATGAGTGAATTCGGCTTCGGACTCGCCCAAAGCCACGCGGGTGAAGCCGTGAAGCAAGCCATCGCGGGCGCGGAACTGGTTTTGGACATGACGGGAGAGGCCCGTCTGGCCGCCGCAGCGGCGGGCGTCTGCGGGTTCAAACCCAGCTACGGCCTGGTGTCGCACTTCGGGCTCATCGGCCTGATTCCTTCGATGGAAGCCTGCGGCGTACTTTCGCCATCGATCCAAAATATTCGCGGATTTTTGAAAGCCGTCGCCGGTCCGGATGAAAAGGATTTTTCGCTGCCTGACGAAGGCGTTCCGGATTTCTCGGCGCAGGCCGTTGACCCGCCGAAAACTGCGATTGGCGTCCTGGTCGAAGCGCAAAGCGCCCTGACGGCTGCAGAACAGGACAGGTTCCGCCTGTCCGTGGATGAACTTCAAAAAGCGGGCTTTGCCGTCCGGGAGGTGTCCTTCCCCGAATGGCCGCTGTTTTTGACGGTCCACAAAATTGTCGGCTCCGTGGAAGCATCGTCCGCCGCGGGCCGCTACGATTCAGTCCGCTACGGCGAGCGGGCGCCGGGCGCCAAAAACTGGAACGAGATGTATCTGGCCTCCCGCGGCGCGGCCTTCGGGACGCTTTTGAAGAGCTTTCTGTTTCAGGGCGCGTATTTCCAGTTTCAGCGCTACGCGGCGTATGATGACGCCTGCCGCATTCGGGCGCGCCTGGTCGCGGACATAAAGAAACTGACCGGTGAGGCGGATTTTCTGGTGCTTCCGGTTTCCGGCGGCGCGTCCGACCCAAATCCGGCGACGCTTGATGAAACCTACCGGCAATTCGCCGGCACGGCGTTTGCCAACGTCACGGGCCAGCCCGCGCTGGTCCTGCCGCCCGCATCCGCCGGGCGCGCGCCGCTGCAGCTTGCGGGGCCAAGGCTTTGCGACGCGGCGCTCCTGTCCCTGGGCGAACAACTGCTCTCGCTGCGCAAGGGAGGAAAATAGCCATGGAATTTGAAGCGGTCATCGGATTGGAAATCCACGTTGAACTCAACTGCGCGACCAAAATGTTTTGCGACTGTCCCAACAATCCCGGCGACGATCCCAATACGAATATCTGCCCGACCTGCCTGTGGCTGCCGGGCGCGATTCCCCGGTTCAGCGCCGAAGCGCTGGAAAAGGCGTCGCTTCTGTGCCTGGGGCTGGGCGCCGAACTCCAGCCGCAAAGCGCCTTCGACCAGAAGGTGTACTACTATCCCGATTTGCCGAAGGGCTACCAGTTGTCGCAGGCCCATCTTCCGCTCGCGCGCGGCGGCGCCATCGACATTACCGATGAAGACGGCAGGCCGAAAAGACTGCGCATTCACCACATCCACATGGAAGAGGACGTCGCCAAGCTCGTGCACGAGATGGAAGGACGCCTGCCGATCAGCCTGGTGGACTTCAACCGCGCAGGCTCCCCGCTCGTGGAAATCGTCACCGAACCGGATTTCCGCACACCGCACCACGCCATGGAATTTCTCAAGGCGCTGCGCACCCAGGTGCGTTATGTCGGTTCTTCCGAATGCAGTATGGAAAACGGCACGATGCGCGTGGACGCCAATATTTCCGTTCGTCCTAAAGGCACCAGCCAGATGAACACGAAGGTGGAAGTCAAAAACATGAATTCCGTCCGCCATGTTGGCGACGCCATCGCGCACGAGATCAGCCGCCAGAGCCAGGCGGTGCAGACGGGAGAGGCGGTGGTCCTGCACACCCGGCTGTGGGACCCGGACAAGAAAGTTACGCTTCCGATGCGCGGCAAGTTCGAGGGCCCGTGCGTGCCGGACCCGATGGTGCCGGTCATCGAATTGACGCCGGAATGGATTGAAAAGATGCGTTCGCGCCTTCCGGAAATGCCGGCCGCGCGCGCCGGCCGCTTCGTCAAGCAGCACGGCCTTACCGGCGAGGAAGCCGCGTTTCTGAGCGAAGATCCGGAGGTCGCGGTTTATTTTGAAGCACTGGTCAGCCGGGGAATCGCGCCGCGCACGGCCATGCACTGGCTCGCCACGCAGCTCCTTCCGGCCGTCAAAGAACGCAAAATGGAGCTGGCCGCTCAGCCCGTGACGCCGGAGCGCTTTGCGGTGCTTCTGAAAATGCTGGCCGGCGATGAAATCAACGCCAACGCGGCGCGCGAAGTCCTGACACATCTGTTTGAGAGCGGCGAGTCTCCGGAGGAAATCGTGAAGGCGCGCGGCTTCAAACAGGTATCCGACACGGGCGCGCTTGAAGCCATGATCGATCGCGTGCTTGCGGCTCAGGCCTCGGCCGTGGCCGATTTCCGCGCCGGACAGGGAAAGGCGCTGGGCTTTCTGATCGGCCAGGTGATGCAGGCTTCCGGCGGCAAAGCCAATCCGAAAATCATCCGGGAGCTGCTCACCAAAAAGCTGAACGCAGCTTCATAAAAAAACAGGGAACGGTCGCGACCACCCTTACGGGTGGCAAGCCGTTCCTTACGGGGGCAATGGGTCATAGGGAATGGGCCATAGGTCCGTCAGCCTTTTTTCAAGCCGCCGGCGATTTTGGCCCAGGAATCGCGAAGAGGAACGACGCGGTTGAAGACTGGCCTGCCCGCGGCCGAATCCGGATCAGCGCAGAAATAGCCCAGCCGTTCAAACTGATATTGAATCCCGGGACGCGCGTCTCTGAGGCTTGCCTCCGCCAAGCAGCCTGAAAGCGCTTCCAGAGAATTCGGATTCAGATACTTCAGAAATTCCTCTTCACTGCCCGGGTCTTCGATCGTAAACAGGCGGTCGTACAGGCGAACCCCGGCAGGTACGGCATGGGCCGCCGACACCCAGTGGATCACGCCCTGCACCTTGCGTCCGTCCGCGGGCGGCGCGCTGCGTGTGGCCGGATCGCAGGAGCAGTGGATTTCCGTCACCTCGCCGGTTTTTTCGTCCTTGACCATGCTTTCATATTTAATGATGTAAGCATTGCGCAGCCGGACCTCCCGCCCGGGTCCGAGGCGATTGTATTTTTTTGGGGGATCTTCCATGAAGTCGTCGCGCTCAATGTAGAGCTCGCGGGAAAAGGGAACTTTCCTCGTTCCCATTTCCGGATGCTGCGGATGGTTGGCGCAATCGAATTCTTCCGTTTGCTTTTCCGGATAATTGTCGATGACGACTTTGAGCGGCCGCAAAATGCACATGGCCCGGGGCGCCTTTTCGTTGAGGTCTTCGCGGACGCAGTGTTCCAAGAGAGAAACGTCGATCAGGTTGTCGTTTTTGGCCACGCCGATTTCAGCGCAGAATTTCCGGATGGCTTCGGGCGTATAGCCTCTGCGCCGCATTCCCGTCACGGTGGGCATACGCGGATCATCCCAGCCTTTGACATTCCTGTTTCTCACCAGGTCGATGAGTCTGCGCTTGCTCAATACCGTGTAGCTCAGGTTGAGACGTGCAAATTCGATCTGCCGCGGCCGGCCGCCGGCGATCAGCTTTTCGACAATCCAGTCGTAGAGGGGGCGGTTGTTTTCGAACTCCAGCGTGCAGATGGAGTGCGTGATCCCCTCCAGGGCGTCGGAGAGGCAGTGGGCAAAGTCATACATCGGATAGATCACCCACCGGTCTCCCGTCCGGTAGTGAGGTTCTCGCTTGATCCGGTACAAAACCGGGTCCCGCATGACGATGTTGGGCGACGCCATGTCGATTCTGGCGCGTAGCGTATGAGCGCCGTCCGGGAATTCGCCGGCCCTCATTCGGGCGAACAGATCCAGGTTTTCTTCCACGGAGCGGTTGCGGTAGGGGCTTTCCTTTCCCGGTTCGGTAAAGGTGCCGCGGTTTTCCCGCACTTCATCGGCATTCAAACTGCAGACGTAGGCGTTGCCGGTTCGAATCAGCTCCACGGCAAACGCATAGAGCTTTTCAAAATAATCAGAGGCGTAAAACAGACGGTCGCCCCAGTCAAATCCCAGCCAGCGGACATCGCGGATGATCGATTCCACGTATTCCATGGACTCCCCCGCCGGGTCCGTGTCGTCGAGCCTCAGGTTGCAGGTTCCCGAATACTGCAGCGCGATGCCGAAGTTGAGGCATACCGATTTGGCGTGCCCGATATGGATATAGCCGTTGGGTTCGGGCGGAAAACGAGTCGCCACGCGCCCTTCGTGTTGGTTGACCCGAAGGCCTTCTTCGATGATGTCCCGAATAAAGTCGCTCGGGGCGGGGGTTGACGGTTCAGACATAAAATAGAAAACTCCTTTAAAAATTAACAGCCGATGGCTTTTCTCAGATTGTCCATTTTCAGGTTGCCGCCGGACATGATCATGACCACTTTTTTGCCCGCCAGTCTCTCCCGGATTTTGTAGGCAGCCATCAGGGAAACAGCGCCCGCGGCTTCCGCCACGTTGTGCGTGGCCGTCAGCGCCATTTTAATCCCTTCCAGAATCTCTTCCTCGGTCAGCAGCACCACGTCATTGATGGTGTTTTTGAGAATGACATAGGGTAGATGGAACACACTGCGGGCGGCAAGGCCGTCGGCCACCGTATGGGCGTCATCCAGCGTGACGATTTCCCCCTTCTTCCAGGACTGATAAAAGGAGGGCGCGTTTTGTGGCTCCACGCCGATAATCTCGATTGCGGGATTGATGGCGCGGACGGTTTTCAGCAGGGACGCGCACCCGGCTCCTCCGCCGACGGGGCAAATAATCACATCTACCTGCGGCAGGTCTTCCAGAATCTCAAGCCCCATGGTGGCCAGGCCGTTTAGAATTTCCGGCTCGTTGCCCTGCTGAACGTAGTAATATCCGGCGCTGTCCACCAGCTCCTCGCAGTAGGACTGAGCGTCGTAGAAGTCTTCCCCGTGGATAATGACTTCCGCGCCGTAGCTTTCGATAATGCGATTGATTTCCGGGTTGTTGTTTTCCGGCACGACCACCGTGCAGGGCACGTGGAACCACTGGCCTGCCCAGGCCATCGCCAGGCCGTGATTGCCGCGGGTGGCGACCAGAATACCGGCTTCCAGCTCCTCGCGGGACATGTGATGGAAGAAGTTCAAGGCGCCCCGAATTTTGAAAGACCCGGTGGGGTTATGGTTTTCATGCTTAACGAAAGCCTCACAGCCGAGAAGCCTGGAGAGCTCCGAATAGCAGATCAGATTCGTCCGGTTGAGGTACTTGTAGATCACCGACTTCGCCATCAGGGTTCTGGTCAGATTGACCTGCTCGCTTAGCGCTTCGTATTTTTTCTGCATACACAACCTCCCTGGCCGTAGCAGCC
>CAZVGQ010000044.1:0-8315 GCA_964626775.1 uncultured Smithella sp.
GCGTCAGGCATTCTCTGGAAATCGGCATGACGGAAACGGAAATCGCCGGCATCGGCGAAATGGAGCTGAGGCGCCTGGGCAGCGAATACCACTGGGCCGTCACCGGCTCGTCGGAGATTGCCACCGGATACCGGGCGACGTACGCCATGAACGGCACGACGCAGCCCACGCAAAAAATGGTTCAGGCGGGCGAAAACATCATCGTGGATCTGCACCCGCTCTACCAGCTTTATCCTTCCGATCTGGCCCACAATTTTATTTTGGGAAAGCCTTCTTCCGAGCAGAGGAAACTGGCCGACGCCTATCTCAAAACAGCGGAGACGATTGTCCGCAATTTCAAGGCGGGGAACAAAGTCGGCGATATCAGCACGACCGTGATGGACATCGTAACGGAGCTGGGCTACGCCCAATACACGATTCCCTCGTTCGGCCACGGCCTGGGCGTTTTCGGCCATGAATGGTATCCGGCCATCGTCAACAATGATGAATTCCGCGATGTCGTTCTGGAGGAGAATGTGGTCGAAGTGGCGTTTCTGGCCATGACCGTTCCCGGCGTCTGCGGCATGAGGCTGGAGTGTCCGGTGCTGGTCACGAAGGACGGCGGCGAGATGCTGTGCAAAACGCCGCTTGCGCTGACGGTTCTGGAGGTTTGATGTCCACAAAGAGATGATGGAAAAGCCCCGGCCTTTTTCCCGTAAAGGCCGGGGCTTTTGTTTGAAAGAATCCGCTACTGCAAATCCGACTTCTTTTTTCTGTCCGGAGCCGGACAGGAGGGCCTCATTCAGGTGGATATGCCCAATTTCGGCAACAGCCACGCCTGGAGAAAAACCCAGACAGCCACAATCAACAGTATGATCAGCAAATCATTCATTTTTGTTTTATCCCGTATCTGTGGTTCACAACACCCGCATTTGCCAAGACCATAGCATCAGGCCGGTCAAGGTGTCAATGCCCTGAATCACATGGGCTCTGAATCAATGCCGGCGATAGCTTCAGAAGGATATTTTGCAGTTTGGGCGGTGAGTCCTGAAGGAGAATATTGATCTGGCAATTTTGAACCAGGGCATGATATACTCTGGGAAACATTGGACCGAGACGGTTTTGACGAAACATTTATCATAAGCATTTGTTGACAAGGAGGTAACTGCATGAAAGGGAAATTTTTATTTCAGTTCCTCATTTTTGCTTTGTTCATCTTTTTGCTCCCGGCCGCGGGTCTGGCGAGGGACATTGCCCCAATTGTTTCCACTGACTGGCTTTTGGCCAATCTGAAAAATCCCAAACTCGTTGTTCTGGATATCCGCCGCGTGGAAGACTACCGCGAAGGCCACATTCCCGGGGCGCTGAACGCTTTTTACGGCGCCTGGGCCTACATGAAGGACGGTCTGTACGCGTCGTTGCCGGAAAAGGACGATATTGACGATACGATCAGCTACATGGGAATCGACTTTGACCGTTGGGTTGTTGTCACCGGCTGCATGGATACGCCGCGCCTCAGCTATCAGAGCGCCCGCGTCGCCTGCACGCTGCAATATGCCGGCATTGAAAACGTCGCGCTTCTGGACGGAGGCATCAACAAGTGGATCGCGGAGAAAAAACCCCTCTCCAGCCGGGTGGAAAAGCGCAAGGCCAGCAAATTCAAGGGAAAATACAGCTCGGGAAAATTTGCCGACAAAAAAATTGTCAAGGAAGGGCTGGGCAGAATCATTTTGCTGGACCTTCGGGAGCGTGAATATTTTACCGGGGAGAAAAAGATGGATTGCGTTCCCATGAGGGGCCACATTCCCGGCGCGTTCAATATGCCAACCTCCTGCGCCTTCAATGAGGACAGGACCTTCAAAACAAAAGAAGAATTGACGGTCATTGCCGAAGCGGCCGCGGGCAAGGACCGCAGCGCCGAGATTGTCACTTACTGCGACGCGGGCCAGTGCTGCCCGACCTGGTCGTATCTTCTGACGGAGGTTCTGGGGTACAAAAACGTCAGGCTCTACATCGGTTCCATGCAGGAGTGGATGCAGGACCCGAAGGCGCCGGTGGAGCGCTGATTCACGCCGCCGCCCATGAATCCGTTTGACAGCCGGAAACTGATTTGTTACATCTGCATCCACTCTTCCCTTGAGGAGGTGTTGTGAAAAACCGACGAACATTCCTGCTGGCTTTTCTTGCCGTTCTAATCGCGGCGCTTTACGGAACAGCGGTCTTTGCCGCCACCCCCAATAAATGCATTCAGTGCCATACCAATGAAGCACTGATGAAGTCTCTGCACAAGCCGCCGGTTTTGCCCAAAAGCGAGGGCGAGGGGTGAGCGGGCGCCCCTCCGCCAGTTCGGCCGGAAGAAATGTACAAAGGATATGTGGTGGACAAGGCCCTGCTGGACAAAGATCCCCATTTCAAGGCGGGCTGCGTCCTTTGCCACGCGGGAAACGACGGGGAGTTGAGCAAGGAAAAAGCCCACCTCGGAATGCTGAAAAAGCCTTCGGACAATCTGCGTTCCTGCGGGGTTTGCCATAAAAAGGTTGCCGCCAACTACGCCAAGTCACTGCACTACACCACCATCGGCCAGCGGACGGGCGTCATGCCCCGGTTCTCCGAGGCGGAGTTGAAAACGTTTGACGAGAAGGTTTTTGAAAAATCCTGCCGAAGCTGCCACGCCTCCTGCGGCGACTGCCACGTGAAAGGTGCGCCGGTCGGCGGAATCAGCATCGGGCTTGTCGCGAAGCACAAATTCGTCAAAAAGGACGAGGGCAAAACCTGCGCGTTCTGCCACGGCGGCCGCGTCTATCCCGAATACACGGGGGATTACGGCGGTTCTCCGGATGTTCATTATCAGAAGGGCATGCTGTGCATGGACTGTCATAAAAAAGAAGAATTTCACGGCGACGGCACGGCCTACAAATCCAAAAATGAAATTCCGCAGCGTCCGGCCTGCAAGAATTGCCATCAGCAGGGTAAGGAAGCCAAAATGGAGACGCAGGTTACGCATCGCCAGCATGAGGGCAAAGTGTCCTGCTACGGCTGCCACTCCGGGTCGGCCTACCGCAACTGCAACGATTGTCACGGCGGCCATTCCGCGGCCAGTCCCGGCATGATTCTGGGTCGCAGTCCGCGGGACAAAAAAGTGCTGACGACCCTGCGCTTGATTCCCACGGTTCGCGACACGTTCGCCCCGTCGGGCATCAAAATGGAGCATTTCGACGCGGTGCCCAACTACTGGGATACGCCCGCGCATAACATCAGGAAGCGGACGGACCGGACCCGCAAATGCGACGCCTGTCACGTGGATCGCAAGAATTTCCTGACCAAGGAAATATTGATCAAGAACGGCGCCAAAGCCAATGAAGATTTGATTTTCGTGCCCAAAGCCATTAAAAATTAGGGGAAGCGCTCTGTTGCTCTTCAGAGAAGCTGGATTTCAAAGAAATGGAGTTTTCCCTGCAGCAGGGCTTCCACGCGTTTGCGGTCGTCCGCGTTGAAGCGCAGGCAGATGCCGCAATCGGAACTGAGATGCCGCGGCACGTGGATCAACTTGCAGGAGATGCCGGCGCCCCGAATGATTTTTTCCGCACCCAGCGCATGGCTCACGGATTCAAAAAGAACTACGGCGAAATTTTTCCCTGTCGTCACGCGCGAAGCTTTCCTTTCCGCTTAACAAGTTCCCGCAGCGCCTCGCAGGCCTCGTCCACGTCCTGCTGTGTATTGAAAAAGCCGAAGCTGAAACGAACCGTTCCCCTGGGAAAGGTGCCGATCGTCCGGTGGGCCGACGGCGCACAGTGAAGCCCCGGCCGGCAGAGGATTCCTCGCTGTTCCTCAAAATAATCGGCGGCGTCCGAAGGCGTGACGTTTTTAATGTTGAACGATACGACGGCGGTTTGTTGGGAGGCGTCCCGCGGGCCGTAAACCGTCACCTCATCTTGCAAATCCCGGAGTCCTGCAAGGAAACGGGAAGTGAGATCTTCCTCCCTGGCGCGCAGGGCCTCTATGGTTTGCTCCAGGACGAAGGAAACGCCCGCACCCAAACCGGCGATTCCGACCGTGTTGGGTGTGCCGCTCTCATACCGGTCCGGCATAAAATCCGGCTGCTCCTCAAATTCGGAGCGGCTGCCCGTTCCTCCCATCATCAGCGGCATGATTTCTTGATCCAGCCCCTCGCGGATATAGAGCCCGCCCGTGCCCTGCGGGCCGAACAGAGATTTGTGCCCGGTAAACGCCAGCAGATCGATGCGCATTTTCTGAACATCGATCGGCAAAGCGCCGGCCGTCTGGGCCGCATCAACGCAAAACATCACGTCCGGTCTGTCCCGAAGGAGCTCGCCTATGGCCTCGACCGGCAGAATCGTTCCCGTCACGTTCGAGGCGTGCGTCAACACGACCATCCGGGTGTTTTTCCGCAGGAATTTTTGCAGATCCGCGGGATCCAGCTCCCCGCGGGGCGAACAGGGGACAACCGACAATTCGACGCCGCGCCCCTCCAGAAACCGCAGCGGACGCATGACGGAATTATGCTCCATGCCGGACGTGATTACATGATCGCCCGGCCGAAGCCCCCCCTGGAGGACAATATTGAGAGATTCCGTCGCGTTTTTTGTCAGCGCGATCCGCTGGGGGTCTTCCACATGAAATAGGCGCGCCAGAGACTCCCGGCTTTCGAAAACGATGCGCCCCGCCTCGATGGAACGTTCGTGTCCGGAGCGTCCCGGATTGGCGCCTACTTTCTGATGAAAGTCCATCATGGCTGCAACAACGGCATCCGGCTTGGGAAACGATGTGGCGGCATTGTCCAGATAAATAGAATTCATTTTCAAGACTTCGCTGCGTTGACGATCATATCGGATCCTTCGTAACGCACCTGGGTTTTATAGCCTCTTTTTCCGGCGATGCGCTGAACGTTTTCACGAGCGACCTCATTATCCACCAGAATCTCCAAATCCGTATGGCCCTCCGAAATCGCACGGTCAACCAGAACCACCGGCTGCGGGCAGGACAGCCCTCGAGCGTCAACTTTTTTTGTACTCATATCTTTTCTCCTTCCTGAAAATCAAGCGGATACTTTATCTCGCTGCGTAAAGCCAATCAACAGACAAAACAATAACCCGATGACGACGGCGGCCGGACCGAAAGCGGCGACGCCTTTGGGCGAACTGGCAATGGCAAAGTTGTGGGCGATGCCCGCTCCCACAATCATACCGGTTGCAAAAATTGCCGCGTCCATGTCGCCTTCACCGGACAGAAAGAGCTGGCGTCCGGGACAGCCGCCTGCCAGAACAAACGACAGTCCTGCCAGCGTCATGCCGAGGAAATTCCAGAGGTGATCGGTGTGGGCGATGGGCTGGCCTTCAAAACCAGGCTTGAATTGCCCCAGAAGCATATTGGCTATAAACGCAAAAACCAGAAGCGCCGCCACGCCGCTGATGAGATGAAAGTCCCGAATCAGAATCACGTCGCGAAACGCTCCCATGGTGCAAAACCGGCTGCGCTGCGCAAGGCCGCCGATGACGAGCCCGGCAATCAGGCTGATGAGAAGGGGAGCATGCTGCGAACCCGGCCCTTTTGCGCTGAAGAAAATCGGACCGCCCGGCGCAAAGGAAACCTGAAACACCAACAGCAGCAACAAACCGATCATCAAAGCCGGAAATACCCAGCCGGCCGCTTTCTTTTGCGCATACGACCTCCCCAGGCTGTAGCCGTTTTTCAGAAACCCAACGCCGATAAAAATGCCGGCAATCAGTCCCGCGAGCCCCAGGATGGCGTTGCCGTCGCCGCCGGCCAGCCGCAGCAGTGTTCGCCAGGGGCAGCCCAGAAACACCAGCGCGCCCATCATGGCAAAAATACCGAGGAAAAACCGTATCAGCGGCGATGAGCCGCCACGAGGTTTGTATTCACCGGCGAGCAGCGCGGCGACAAAAGCGCCCAGAACAAATCCCATGATTTCCGGACGCAGATACTGGACGACATCCGCGCGATGCAATCCCAGGGCGCCGGCGATGTCACGCTCAAAACAGGCGACGCAAATCCCCATATTGGGCGGATTGCCGAAATACTGAAGCAGGGCCGCGCCGATGCCGATGACCGCGCCGACAATAATGATTCCTGCGCGGGTTGAAAAAATGTTTTTCATTTCGATGCCTCCTTTATAAGATGCGGAATTTCTAGCAGAAGCTCCGGTCATTATCCAATTCATAATGGGAATATCAGGAGGATTGTTATAACTGAATGGAATGTGCTACAAAACAAAGCAAAAGAATGCGGCTCCGGTCTTTGATCCAGTAAGGGTCGTTTTGAATTTGTCCACTCGCTGCCTGCCGCCTGCGCCATATTGCAAAGGCGGCAATAGAAAGGCGAACGATTGTTTCGGCCGAAAGCGTCTTTACCGATTATGGCGTTAATTTGGGTTAATCATATTTCAATAAGTTTCGGCGGACCGCTCCTGCTGGAAGGGGCATCGCTGCAAATCGAAGCCGGGGAGCGCATCGGTCTTCTGGGGCGAAACGGTTCGGGCAAATCGACCCTGCTGAAATTGCTTTCCGGCAATATTCCGCCGGATGACGGTGAAATATTCCGCGACAAAAATATTCATGTTTCCGTCATGCCTCAGGATGTGCCCGATCTGTTCGGAACCGTCTATGACGTTGTAGCCGGTGGCTGTCAGCAACATCTTGATTTGCTTCATGAATATCATGGCTTGACCCTGCGGCTGCATTCAGGCGGCGATCATCGGCTTTTGAAAAAAATCGAACAGGTCCAGCACCGGTTGGAAGCGGCCGGCGCCTGGCAGTATCATCAAAAGGTTGAAGAGGTGATTTCCCGTGTAAATCTCGATGAAAATGCCGAATTTCTTCTGCTCTCGGCCGGGTTGAAACGCCGGGTGCTTCTGGCGCGGGCGCTTGTTGCCGATCCCGACGTGCTGCTGCTGGATGAACCCACCAACCACCTGGATATTGATGCCATCCTCTGGCTGGAAGAATCTTTAAAAAGTTTTGAGAAGACGCTGATGTTCGTCACCCATGACCGTGCGTTCCTGCAAAAGATCGCCACGCGCATTGTGGAAATCGATCGGGGCCGGCTCTTTTCTTTTTCCTGCGGCTATGCGACCTATCTGGAACGCCGTCAGGCCATGCAGGAAGCCGAGGAAAAGCAGTGGGAAACGTTCGATAAAAAACTTGCCCGCGAAGAAGTCTGGGTCCGGCAGGGCATCAAGGCAAGGCGAACACGCAATGAAGGCCGCGTGCGTGCGCTTTTGGCGCTGCGCGAAGAGCGGGCGCAAAGGCGCGAACGCGAAGGAAGCGTCCGACTGTCCGTCTCGGAGGCCCAAGTGAGCGGGAAACTGGTCGTGGAAGCTGAGAAAATCAGTTTTGCCTATGAGAATAAAACGATCATCGATTCTTTTTCCACCAGGATTTTGCGAGGCGACCGCGTGGGCATCATCGGCCCTAACGGTTCCGGCAAGACCACACTGCTCAAGGTGCTTTTGGGAGAACTGAACGCGTCAGGCGGAAAAATCCGGCTGGGTGCCAATGTCGCTTTGGCCTATTTCGATCAACTGCGCGCGCAGTTTGATGAAACAAAATCGTTGCGGGACAACATTGCGGATGGAAACGACACGGTTTTTATCAACGGCGCGCCGCGCCACGTCGTCGGTTATTTGCAGGATTTTTTGTTTCCGCCCGCGCAGATCCTTGCGCCGGTTGCCTCTCTTTCCGGCGGAGAAAGAAACCGGCTCCTTTTGGCCAAACTTTTTTGCACGCCGTCCAACGTGCTGGTGCTCGATGAACCGACCAATGACCTCGACGCGGAAACACTGGAGCTTCTGGAGGAACGCCTTCTGGAATACGGCGGCACGATCATGCTGGTCAGCCACGACCGGACATTTCTCAACAATGTTGTCACGTCCACCATTGTTCTGGAGGGGGAAGGGCGTCTGCAGGAATATGTAGGCGGTTATGATGACTGGATGAGGCAGCGCATCGATCTTACAGCCCGGTCGAAAGCGGTCTCAAAAGACGCAAAGCCGAAAAAAGAAAGGCAGCCGAAGGAAAAATCGAAATTATCTTTCAAGGAAACACGGGAGCTCGAAGAGCTGCCGCCCAGAATCGGTAAGATGGAAAAAGAAAAAGCAGAGCTTTTGGAATTGTTGAATTCTCCAGATTTGTATAAGACCCATAATCCCGCCCGCGCGCTGGATGTAAACAACCGGTTGGCAGTGCTGGAGACGGATTTGACCGCGGCCTACGACCGCTGGGACGCACTGGAAGAACTGGCGGCAAAGTTTTCCTCATAGAAGATATAAATGATTGTAGAAATATGCATGATTTCATGAT
>CAZVGQ010000045.1:0-8210 GCA_964626775.1 uncultured Smithella sp.
CAACCCGAAGATGTCCGCCGAAGATCAGGCGCAGTTCTGGCGGTACCTTGGCGATCATCTGTGTTCGGCCACCGGCGGCATTATGAACGTCGGCAACTACCACGGCGGCGGCTCTCCGATCATGGAGCAGATTGCCATCACGACGCAGTATGACATCGAGTCCCGCAAGAAGCTGGTGAAATACATCGCCGGCATGAGCGGCGGCGACCGCGAAGCCCTGGCGCCGAAATCGGCCAAGAAATAGTCTTTTCACGTTTCGGATCATCCCGCGGGGAACGGCTTTCATAACCTAAAGGTTGCGAGACCGTTCCCCGCAACGGATACTCCATATTCCCTTGATAAAAGGGGGTTACACATTCCCATTCAATCATTTTTCTGCTGCAATAAATAACATTAAAGGAGTGCTTGCCATGTTTGATCTTTCCAAGTTTTCTTTACAAGGTAAAGTAGCGATTGTCACCGGCGGCAGCCGCGGCATCGGCCAGGGGATCGCTTACGGTTTTGCCAAAGCCGGCGCGAAAGTGGCCATCACCAGCCGCAAGGCACAGGATCTGGAAGCCACCGCGTGTGAAATGACGAATATCGGCTGTGAAGTTCTGGTGGTGCCCGCCCATCTGGGCAAGATGGAGGAAATTCAGCGCGTGGTGGATACGGTGATGCAAAAGTTCGGCCGGATTGATATTCTGGTCAACAATGCCGGCGCGAGCCCCGCCATGGGGTCGGTGCTGGATTCCGACGAACGTCTCTGGGATACCATCATGAACCTGAATCTTAAAGCCGTTTACTTCCTGAGCCAGGCTTGCGCGAAAATCATGAAAAAGCAGGGCGGCGGCAAGATCATCAACGTGGCCTCGATCGACGGCGTCAATCCGGAGCCGTTTGTCAGCGTCTATTCCATTTCCAAGGCAGGTGTCCGCCAGATCACACGCGCGTTTGCCATGGAACTGGCCCACGACAATATCATGGTCAACGCGATTCTGCCCGGTCCGATCAGCACCAAGATGATGAATTCGCACTGGCAACACCTTCCCCCGGAAGAAGCGGCCAAGCAGAAAGAGGAATTGTGCAAGCATCTGCCCACCTGCCGGATCGGCGAACCGGATGAAATCGCCGGAGCGGCGATTTATCTGGCTTCTGACGCATCGAGCTATACCACCGGCGCGGAGATCATTATCGACGGCGGTTTGCTTTTGGGCCCGCATCTGTAAAAAAGCGACGGCCGCTTTTCCGGCGGCGGGTATTTTCCGATGCACCGCCTTCCAAACCCGTTAAGGCGGCGCATCCCTATTTCTGCAAAGGAGATCGTTTATGAAAACCCTTGAGCATTTGTTGTCGCCCATCAAAATCCGTTCCCTGGAAATTCCGAACCGTCTGGTGATGCCCCCCATGGGAACGGCTCTCGGCAATCCCGACAACACCGTCAGCGAAGCAAACCTGGCCTATATTCGGCGCAGGGCCGAGGGCGGCGCAGGGCTCATCATCACGGAGATCACGGAGGTGCACCCGCTGGGTTCCGCCTCCCCGCGATGCATCGGCGTCTGGGATGACAAGTTCATTCCCGGCCTGAGCAAGCTTGCCGATGTGGTGCATGCCCAGGGAAGCAAAATCGCCATGCAGCTTCACCATACGGGCCGCGAGAATTACCTCCTGCAGAAGAAAAACAAGGCTGTCGGGCCTTCGGCCATCCCCAGTTATGTCTTCGGTTTTCTCGGAACGCCGCGCGAGATGACGCTTGCCGAAGTCGAGGAAACCATTGCCGCGTTCGGCAGCGCGGCCGTGCGGGCGCGAAAGGCGGGATTTGACGCCGTCGAGCTTCATGGAGCGCACGGCTATCTCCTGATGCAGTTTCTTTCGGCGCTCAGCAATCAGCGCAAGGATCAATACGGCGGTGATTTCCGCGGGCGGTCCCGCTTTATGATCGAATGCCTCAGGGAAGTCCGCCGTCAGGTCGGTACGGATTTCCCCGTTTCCATTCGGATCTCCGGCGAGGAGTGCATCAAAGACGGCTACACCATCTCCGACATGGAGACCGTCCTCCCCGACCTGGTGAACGCCGGCGCGGACATCATCAATGTTTCCTTCGGCACACACGGCAGTCCGGCCGTGAACATCGATACCCCGAATCCAAGCGCGCCGGTTGAATATGAGCCAGGCTTCAAGTCCCACCTGGCGCGCAGGGTGAAAGAGGCCGCGGGCGTTCCGGTGATTTCCGTCGGGCGCTACACGGATCCTTATTTCATGGACGAGGTCATCGCCCGCGGCGACGCGGACATGATCGCCGTGGCGCGCCAGCATCTGGCCGATCCGGATTTCCTCAAAAACGCGCTGGCCGGTCATCCCGAGGACACACTGGAGTGTCTGGCCTGCAATCAGGGGTGCATTGAGCGCCTCTCGCTGGAGGCGCTGCCGATTCGCTGCGCCATCAATCCGCAAACCGGTCAGGAACTGATGTATCCGGCGGGTCCGGCGGCCGTCCGCCGAAAGGTCTGGGTGGTCGGCGGCGGGCCGGCCGGACTGACCGCCGCTTACGAGGCCGCGCGCCTCGGCCATCAGGTAACCCTCTTTGAGCAGGAAGACCAGACGGGCGGAAATGTCCGCTATGCCGCCAAAGCGCCCCACAAAGAGGTTTACGGCCGCTACATTCAGACCCTCACGGCAAAGTGCAAAAAGAAAGGCGTGGAGATCAAAACAGGCGCCGAAGTGACCGAGGCGATGATTGAAGCGGGCAAACCCGATGCCGTCATTCTGGCAATCGGCGCCGGCAAAGCCGCCTGTCCGGCCGAAGGCATCGGCGCGTCCGTGGTTTGCGACGCCTGGCAGATTCTGGACGGGACCGTGCAGCCGAAAGAGCCGGTGGTGGTCATCGGCGGCGGGCTGGTGGGCATGGAAACAGCCGATTTTCTGCTGGAGAAAGGCGTCCGGAACATCACCATCGTGGAGATGCTGCCTGCTTCACCTGTTCTGGCGCTGGCCGCGCACGGCTACATGCTGCACAAGCGCCTTCGGGCTGCCGGGGTTGCCCTGATGCTTGGAACCAAGGTGAAAAAGATAGAAGAAAACGCGGTGACAGTCGAAGTTAAGGGAGAGGAAAAGAGATTGGAGCCGGTTGCCCAGGTGATTGTGGCCATCGGCGTTACGCCCCGCACGGCGCTGAAGGACATGCTGGCGAAAAAAGGCATCCGTCATTTTGTCGTGGGCGACGCCTCCGCTCCGCGAAGGATTATCGAAGCGACGACGGAGGGGGCGAAAGCGGCCTGGGAGATTTAAAAACAGGCTATAGGCGATGGGCGAGAGGCTATGGGGAAAGACTCGCAGCTCATAGCAAAAAACGCCGCGGTGAATAGTGGATGGTGGATAGTAGGGAACGGTCGCGACCGTTCCCTACCGATTGAGCAATAAACTTTTTCGCCAACCGCTAACAACATATGGAGGCATTTGCGATGGATTTACGTGAGCGGTACATTGCAACCAACGGAATCAAACTGCACGTTATGGAATCCGGGCCGTCCGACGGCCCGATGGTTCTTTTTCTCCATGGCTTCCCGGAATTCTGGTATGCTTGGCGCAAGCAGATCGGGTATTTTGCAGACCGGGGCTATCTGGTGGTTGCACCC
Organism: uncultured Smithella sp.; assembly: GCA_964626775.1. Classification (GTDB taxonomy): domain Bacteria; phylum Desulfobacterota; class Syntrophia; order Syntrophales; family Smithellaceae; genus UBA8904. Next base: position 3,615 of record CAZVGQ010000045.1, read on the forward strand.
GATCAGCGCGGCTATAATGTAAGCGACAAGCCGGCGGGCGTTGCGGCCTATAACATTGATGAGCTGGCCAAGGACATCATTGGACTCGTCGACGCCTACGGACGAAAACAGATTTTGCTGGTCGGCCACGACTGGGGCGCGTCCGTGTCGTGGTGGGTGGCGCTGAAATATCCCGACCGCGTTCAAAAGCTCGTCATTCTGAATGTCCCCCATCCCAAAGTGATGGCCAGAAATCTCTTTACCAATCAGCGGCAGATGGAAAAGAGCTGGTACATCTTTTATTTTCAACTGCCCGGCGCGGTGGAAAAATTCGGCTCGGCCCATCATTATGCCTGGCCTGTGCACCTGCTCGCGACTACGAGCCGTCCCGGCGCCTTTACGCCTGAAGAATTGGAAGAATACCGCAAGGCGTTCGCGCAGCCGGGTGCTTTTTCCGCGATGGTCAACTGGTACCGGGCCATGATTCAGACGCAGCCCGAACCGCCGCAAAGTTTTGACGTGGTCATGCCCATGATTTTGATGTGGGGAGAAGATGATGTCGCCATGCTTGCGGAGATGGCCGATCAGAGCATGGCCTATTGCAAACAGGGCAGGCTCATTAAATTTCCCGGCGTCTCGCACTGGATCCAGCATGAGGAAGCGGACCGGGTGAATGCGCTGATCGAAGAATTGTTTACTACATAGACGCGGTCTTGAAAGAAACCGGAACGGCGATTTTTGGGGCGGCCAATCGTCGCAAATCTTAAGGAGGAAAGTTATGAAAAAAGGACTCGTTATTTTAGGGGCAGGATTGATTTTTTTGTTGATTTCAGGCGCGGCGATGGCGCAGGTCAAAAGCCCCGCCATGATCCGGACGGCTTATTCGGCGATGGACGCGAACGGCGATGGTGTCGTCACCGTTACGGAGCACGCGGCTTTCTGGCAGGGACGGTTCAGAGAAATCGATGCCGACAATGACGGCAAGCTGACGGCGGCCGAATTCAATGCGGCGGAGAAACGGTTTTTCGGCGATATGGATACGGACGATGACGGAGCATTGTTGGCCAAGGAATATATCGCTTACTGGTGCGGACCCAGGGCGCTTGAGCCCGCCAAAAGCAAGGCAAAGACAAAGACCAAGTCAAAGAAAAAGCTGGATGCCAACAAAAACGGCAAAATCAGCGACGACGAATGCGTCGCGTTCTGGGTGGCGGAGATTTTTGATGTGGACGCAAATCAAGACGGCAAAGTGAACTCCGAAGAATACATGGCCGCCATGGCCGCCGCTTTCAAGGAAATTGACAAGGATCGCAACGGATATATTTCCATCGAAGAGCACGCGTACTTCATATCGAAAAATGCCGGCGCTGCCAAGAAATAACCGGATATTTTACAACGGGTGTTGTATTGACTTGACGCGGGGATTTGAGTGTGATAACGCCTCATTCATCGACCCCAACGCGCCGTTTGGCGGCGCCAACATCAGGTTTTATGCAAAAAGACGAGGCATCGTTTTTTAAAAATTGATCAATGGACAAGGAGGATTTATGAGCAGAGAAGTAGTATTTGTGGATGGTATGAGAACAGCGTTTGGGACGCTGGGAAAGACCCTGAGCGGCATCCTGGGTGAGGAAATGGCGGGCCTTTGCATGAAAGGCCTGATAGAAAGATCCAAGATTCTGGAAAAGGGAGGCGTGGTCGATTGCTGCTTCATGGGTTCGGCGATCGGACCGCTCACCGCCATCAACGGCGCCCGCTGGCCTACCTTGGCGGCCGGTCTTCCCGACACGACGTCCGCCTCTTACGTGGAAATGCAGTGCGGTTCGGCGATCGACTCGATCAACCACGCCGCGTGGAAAATTCTGGCCGGCCAGGCCGACATCATCATTGCCGGCGGCTACGAATCTTACAGCAGCGCCCCGGCCCGCTTCCCGATGAACACGCCGCCTTTCCGGATGATTCCCCCGTTGCCGGTCGCGCCGTCGCTCGCTCCTTCCCGCGATGCCGCCACCATGAACATGGGTCTCACCGCGGAAGCGCTCCAGAAAATGTATAACATTCCGCGCCAGGCGCAGGATGAATTCGCCTATCGCAGTCAGATGAGAACCAAGAAAGCCATCGAATCCGGTTTCTGTGCGCGCGACATCGTTCCGATTACGGTCCCGCAGGGTAAGAAACCTCCCCTGGAATTCAAAGTCGATGAATTTCCGCGCGCCGAAACGACGTTGGAAGGCCTGGCCAAACTGCCCCCCGCGTTCACGAAAGACGGAACCGTCACCGCCGGCAATGCATCCGGACGCAATGACGGCGCGGCATTCGTCCTAATGATGAGCAAAGAAAAAGCCGAACAGCTTGGTTACAAGCCCTGGGCCAAGTGGCTCTCTGGCGGCGATGTCGGCGTCGATCCCAAAATCATGGGCATCGCCCCGGCTTATGCCGTGCCCCAGGCGCTGAAGCGTGCCGGCATCAAGATGAGCCAGCTGGATGTTATTGAATGCAACGAAGCCTTCGCCGTGCAGAACCTGGCAGTGGCCGCGGAACTGGAAAAACAGACAGGCGATAAAGTCGACTGGGAAAAGTGGAACCCCAACGGCGGCGCCATTTCCTACGGTCATCCCAACGGCGCTTCCGGCGCGCGGATCGGCATCTTCACCATGCGTGAATTGATGGACAAGGGCGGTAAGTACGGCTGCTTCAGCTCCTGCTGCGGCGGCGGTTTGGGCGTGGCCTGCGTGGTCGAAAATCTGACTCTCTAAGCGATTTTTCTTTACGAAAATCAACTTATGGGTGAAATGAATCTCCGGAGCTGAGAGGCTCCGGAGATTTTTCACAAAATTCTAAGGCCCGCACTTCAAGGGCCTTTTGTCTTTCAAGTAAACGAAGGAGTGCATGATGGCAGAAAAATTTATCAGCGACCGGAACTTGCGATTCCTGCTTTACGAAGTCAATAACGTTGAATCCCTTTTGAAATATCCCCGCTTTGCCGATCACAGCCGAGAAGTCTTCGATATGATTCTGGATACGGCGATGCGGATGGGCAAGGACCTTTTCAAGCCTCTGTTCGAGGAAATGGATCGCAAATCGCCGGAATATGTCAATGGCGAAGTCAAAGTTCATCCCAAGGTCCGCGAAATCATGCGCGCGGCGGGTGACGGCGGCTGGATCGCCTCCACCTTTCCCTACGATCTGGGCGGCCAGCAGCTGCCCTTCACCGTCGGCGTAATGCTGCCGACGGCGATTTTCGGCGCGGCCAACTATTCCGCCGCCGTTTATCACGGCCTGACGCACGGCGCGGCGGGCCTGATCGCTTCCTACGGCACGCAGGAAATGAAGGATACGTATCTACCCAAGATGATCGCGGGTGAATGGCAGGGCACGATGGCGCTCACCGAACCGCAGGCCGGCTCTTCGCTGACCGACCTTACCACCACGGCGACGCCGACGGATCAGGGCTATTACAAAATCAAGGGCCAGAAGCTGTTCATCTCCGCCGGAGACCATGACGGATGCGACAATGTGATTCACCTGGCGCTGGTCCGACTCAAGGACGCGCCTCCCGGCATCAAGGGCATTTCGCTCTTCATCATCCCCAAGAAGCGCATCAAGGACGATGGGTCACTCGAGCCCAACGACGTCAACTGCGCCGGCATTTACCACAAGCTCGGCTACCGGGGCTCCCCCATCACCCAGCTCGCCTTCGGCGAAAACGACGACTGCCGCGGCTGGCTGGTCGGCGAAGCCAACAAGGGTTTGGCCTACATGTTCCAGATGATGAACGGCGCCCGCATCGACGTAGGCCTGGCCGCGGCGGTGATATCGTCCGCCGCTTACTATGCTTCCCTGGAATACGCAAAAGAAAGACCGCAGGGACGGAAGCTGACCTCCAAGGATCCGCTGTCGCCGCAGATTCCGATCATCGAGCACGCGGATATCCGGCGCATGCTCCTGTTCCAAAAAGCCGTCGTGGAAGGGTCGTTGTCGCTGCTGTTCCAGTGCGGCATATACGAAGATCTGGAGCATGTCACCGACGGCGAGGAACGCGAAAACTACAACCTGCTCTTGGAGCTGTTGACGCCGGTCGCCAAAACGTATCCGTCGGAAATGGGCATCCTGTCCTGCTCCGCGGGCCTGCAGATTCTCGGCGGCTACGGCTTCTGTGAGGAGTTCCCCCTCGAGCAGCTCTACCGAGACGTGCGCATCCACCCGATCCATGAAGGGACCACGGGCATCCAGGGGATGGACCTTCTGGGCCGCAAGATGATGATGAAAAAAGGCAAGGCCGCCCAGTTGTATCTGGCGGAAGTGCGCAAGGCCATCAAGGACGGCCAGGGCGATCCGGAATTGAAGCCGTTTGCCGACAAACTGACCGAAGCCGTCGCGCTTCTGGAAAAAGTAACGATGCATCAGTTTGGCGTGGCAGCCAAGGAAGGCCCGGAGATGTTTCTGGCCGACGCGACGGTCTATCTGGAATTCTTCGGCATCATCGCGATCGCCTGGCAGTGGCTGCGTCAGGCTTCGGTGGCCAAAAAAGCGCTGGCCGGCGGGCCCTGCGAAGCCGACACGAATTTCTACCAGGGCAAGCTTGCCGCGTTTCGCTACTTCTTCGGCTATGAACTG
>CAZVGQ010000046.1:0-8171 GCA_964626775.1 uncultured Smithella sp.
CCACCGGCGGCGGCGCGTTTCTGGAGCTGCTGGAAGGCAAGACCCTGCCCGCCGTCGCGGCGCTGGGTTGATGCGGAGGATCCTCATGAGAAAATGGATCGTCGCAGGCAACTGGAAGATGCACAACACGATCGCTGAATCGGTCGCCCTGGCCCACGCGATTACGGAAGGATTTTCCGGCTCGGCAAACGGCGAAGTCGTGGTGGCTCCGCCGTTTACCGCGCTCGCCGCGGTGGCCGAGACCCTTCAGGGCTCGGCGGTGCGGCTGGCCGCGCAAAACATGTACAGCGAGGACAAGGGCGCCTTCACGGGTGAAATCTCTCCCGTCATGCTCAAGGATGCCGGTTGTGCTTACGTCATCATCGGCCATTCGGAACGGCGCAAGTACTTTTCCGAAACGGATGACGGCGTCAATCGGAAAGTGAAAAAAGCGCTGGCGGCGGGGCTCAAGCCGATCGTCTGCGTAGGCGAAACGGATGAGGAAAGGGTTCAGGGCGTGACGCAGTCCGTCGTCGGCCGCCAGGTGCGAGGCGCGCTTGTCGGTATTGAAAAGCTGGACAATGTGGTGATCGCCTACGAGCCGGTTTGGGCCATCGGCACGGGAAAGGTGGCCACGTCCGCGCAGGCGGAAGAGGTCCATGCTTTCGTCCGCGGTCTGATTCGGGAATTGTACGGGACGGCGGCCGAAGAAATCCGCATTCTTTACGGCGGCAGCGTCACGAAGGACAATGTCGCGGAACTGGCCGCCATGGCAGACATCGACGGAGCGCTCGTCGGCGGAGCATCGCTCAAACCGGATGGCTTTCTGGGCATCATCGCTAAAATGCCGTAAAGAAGGCTATGGGTAAGAGGTAAGGGGCGAGAGGGCAGAGAAACAGAAGAACTTTCGCCGCTTGCCTCCCCTAACCCATCACCCATAACCCATTGCCCATGACCTATTACCCATAACCCATTGCCTTTTATCATGACCAGAATTTTAATCGTTTACCATTCCCAGACGGGACACACAAAACAAATGGCCGACGCCGTTTGTGAAGGAGCGAAGGCCATTGACGAGGTCGAAGTGGTTTTGAAAAAAGCCTCCGAGGCCACGCTCGACGACCTTTTGGCCTGCGACGGCCTGGCCGTCGGCACGCCGGAAAATTTCGGCTACATGTCGGGAATGCTCAAGGACTTTTTCGACCGCACGTATGTCGGCGCGCAGGACAAAGTCTTCCGCAAACCCTTTGTCGTCTTCATCAGCGCCGGGAACGACGGCTCCGGCGCGTTGCGCGCCATCGAACGAATCGCCCTTGGCTATAAGTTCAAAACCGTCTTCGCGCCGGTCATCGCCAAGGGAAACATCACCGAAGCGGTGCTCGACCATTGCCGCGAGCTGGGCGGCACGCTGGCCGGCGGCTGCGCGATGGGCATCTATTAACGGCATCCTGTGATGGATTCTGCCGTTATTCTCCGAATTGATCTTTGACGATCTGAAAGGCCTGGTCGGCCACATCAATGGTTTTCTGGATATCCGCTTCGGTATGAGCAGCGCTCAAAAACATGTTGTGATGCCAGAAGAAGTAAACGCCGCGCAGTGAACATTCCCTGCAGAAGAGCTGGGCGCGCTTGAAGTTGCTTTCATTGGTAAAATGCAGAAAGGGAATGGCGTTCGGTCCGGACATTCGAAACGAAAGGCCGTGCGCCGCGGCGCGTTCCTCCAGCCCCCGGCGAAGCTCGGCGCCGCGGACGTCGCAGATCGCGGCGGCGTCGATTTTTTGCATTTCGTCAATGCAGGCCAGGGCCGCCGCCATTTCCGGAGCATTGTTCCAGTAGGATCCGGTCTGAAACGCTTTCGCGGCGACCATGCGCATCCGGTCCGTGCCGACCAGGGCGGAGATGGGATAGCCGTTGGCGATCGCCTTGCAGTAACAGGCCAGATCCGGCCGGAAGCCGAAATAATGAGCGGAGCCTTTGATGTCGAGCCTCCACCCGGCGCGGACGTCATCGATGATCAGGACGATATCATTCTCATCGCAAATCCGGCGCATGTCCTGCCAGAATCCGGGCGCCGGAAGCGCCTGCGGCTCAAAGACGGGATGATGATAAGGGGTGAACAGGGCGCCGGCGATCCGGTTTTTGTTTTCCTCCACGACCCGCCGAAAGGCGTCCGCATCGCCCCACGGCACCATGAGGACATCCGCCCGGTCGGCCGGAAGAACGCCGATGTGGTTGGTGCCCGCCCACGGCTGAGTCCCGTGATACGCCCCATGGGCCAGAACGATCTTGTCGCGCTTTCGGTAGCCGCGCGCAAGCGCCACGGCCCAGGAAATCGTATCCGCGCCGTTTTTGGCAAACACGGCCCAGTCGGCGCAGTCATTGACCTCCACCATTTTTTCCGCCAGATCGATAAGCAGGGTCGAAGGCGGCATGGTCGCCGTTCCTTTTCGGGCCTGACGGGCAAAGGCTTCGTCAATGCGGTCATGGGCGTAGCCGAGGATCATGGGACCGTAGGCGCAGGCATAGTCGATGTATTCATTGCCGTCCACGTCCCAGAAGCGGCACCCTTTGGCCCTGGAAATGAAGTAGGGATAGAAGCCCGGAACCGTAGTGGCCGGATTGAAATGGCCGTAGATGCCCTGGGGAATGACTTTGGCCGCGCGCTGAAACAGCGCCTTCGATTGCGTGAAGGTATAGGTCATGCCCTGTCTCCTATTGCAGATAAACGCCGACCCGGTCGAGCAGCCCGTTCACGACATCCCCCATGTGCAGATCCCCCTGGATTCGAATGTCTTCCAGACAGACGGCGGCAAACACATCCACCTTGTCCTCCGTGAGATCGAGAAACACGTCCTCTGAGGCAAATTCCATGACGAGGTCGGGGTCCGGCGCGTGACCGCTTCCTGCGGTCGCACCCTGTTCGGTAAAGATGATGTGAACCGCTTCGCTGTCTTTGATCCGGAGTTCCGCAACCCCCCGAAGGCCGCAGGCGGTTTTCCGGGACTCGGGTTCCGATGCGGCAAGAACGGCAACCGTCCTGCCCACTGTGTTGAGAAGCAGCCTGGCCTTGAGTTTCCGTGAAGCATCGGCGCCCTTGAGAACCGCTTCCATTCTTTTGGCAAGCCCGGCAAACGCTTTGAATCCCTTGATCCGGAACAGACCTTTTACGGGAACAGGGAAGCCCCGTCCTGCGCCGGTAAAGAGATTGTTGAGCATTTTGGCGGTGGGAAAAAACAAGATAATGCCGGGATTTCCGGTTCGGCCCGGCGTAACCCTCACGGCGCCCTGCTTCATTTCCAGCGTGGCGCGCGGACCCTGAAGCCCGGCCATCAGCAGGATGGAGCCTTGCCACGTCCCGGCAATCGACAGGGCCTGGGCGTCTTCCCGGGCGAGGATTTCAAGATTGGAAAGCACCGCGTTCAGGTGGATTCTTGCCAAAACATCTTCGTTTTGCATCTATCCCTCCCCGGTTTTACCGATGAAGCATGACGTGTGTTTTCCTTTTTACTCTTCCCGGGACACCCTGTCAATACCGGATAGACGCTTGAACTATTCCGGGAACTGTGCGATACAAAACCGGCGATATTCGACACCGTCGGTATGGCCCGCCGGGCCGGTTCCCGGACGGACCATCCAGTCGTCGGCCGCGAAGGCAGCCGACATCCGCGCCGTCGATAAAAATGAAATCCACCTGAGAGGAGTATCCCATGGCGAAAAAGAAAGTCTCCGCCGATTGTAAAAAAGAAATCGGTCCCTTCGCGGACAAACCCATCGCCCTGCCCGAAGGCATCGATATGGAAAACCACGTGATTGCCACGTACTGGGTGCAGGCGGACAAAAACATGGACATGGCGATCATGGGGCAGTTTCTGGCCATTGAGCAGACCACCGGGACCTGGGTGCCGGTTCCCGGCGAAACGCCGGAGATCCGGGCCGGACATGTCGCAAAGGTGATCGGCGTTTATGAAGCACCGTATTACGAATATGCCGTTCCTCAGGAGGCGGCAAGCCGGCAGTACGTCCTGCAGATCGCCTTTCCCGCCGCCAACGTCGAGGACCAGCTTCCCATGATGCTGACCGCCGTCATCGGCAACATCTCGCTGGTGCCCAACTTCAAACTGCTGGATCTTCGGCTCCCTAAAGCCACGCTGGACCAGTACAACGGGCCGAAATTCGGCGCGGACGGATGGTGGAAGGCGCTGGGGCTCAAAAAGGGCCGTCCACTGCTCAACAACATGATCAAGCCCTGCAGCGGCTATCCGCTGGAAGTCGGCGCCAAACTCTTCCGGGAAGCGGCGATGGGCGGCTGCGACGTGATCAAGGACGACGAACTGATCGCCAGCATGCGCTACAACGACGCGGTCAAACGCGTCCGGGCCTACATGAAAATCGAAAAGGAAGTGTATGAAGAAACCGGCGAACACACCCTCTATACGGTCAATGTCACCGACCGCCTGCCGCGGATGTTCGACCTGGCCAGGCGCTGCGTCGATGCGGGCGCGAACGCGATGATGGTAAATTATCTGTCCGTCGGTCCGGAAGCCATGCGCGCCCTGGCCGATGATCCGGCCATTTCCGTTCCGATCCTGGCTCACATGGATCTTGCCGGCGCCTACTTCATGTCGCCCGTACAGGGAATCGCCTCGCCGCTCATTTTAGGCAAATTTGCCCGTCTGTGCGGAGCGGACTCGGTCGTTCTGCCCTTCTCCCTGGGCGGCAAGGCCATGTACATGCACGATCGTTTCATGAGCACCGTGCGCAACCTGACGTATCCGATGGGCGGCCTGAAGCCTTCTCTGCCGATGCCGTCGGGCGGCATCACGCCGGCCAACGTGGCGGACATCGTCAACACGCTGGGCAAAGACACGATGATCGGCTCGGGCGGCGGCATTCACGCCCATCCGGGCGGACCGAGGGCCGGCGCGCGCGCGCTCCGTCAGGCCATCGACGCCGCGGTTCAGGGCATCGGGCTGGAAGAATACGCCAAGGAACACGAAGAGCTGGGCGTCGCGCTGGGCGTCTGGAACAAAAAAACCGATTTCAAAATCTAGCCACGGTTCGCGGGGAGAGGCTCCGGCCTTTCCCTGCTTCGCTGATTAAGGATGCCCGGCCTTGAATGATGATCTTCATAACCATCCGGATCTGCCGCAAGCCTGGGCGCCCTGGTTCTCCCACGAATATATAACATACCACGCCGTCCGGGCGCTGGACGGCCTCACCTCTCTGCCGCCCGTCGCCGTGAAACCCCGGCCGCATTTCGGCGACAAGGTCTGGCCCGTCGGTCCAAAACACATCGACATTTACAAGGAAAGTTATCAGGAGCGCCGGCGACTGGATCCGGTCTGGTCTTTCGACTACAAGAAACGAAACGGTGATTTTGCCCTGGAGGCGCCTTCGGGGAAAACAATCGAGCCGTGGAAAGTGCTGATACTCTACAGCACGGAGCCGGATCTTTACCTGGACCACGATCTGGCCGTCCACAAAAACCAGAAAATCACCGGCGGGTCCCACGGCTGGCGCCACATGGAATTCCGGCTGCTGACTTCAACCTTCGGCGCGGCGCCCAAATCTTTTCGCGTTCATCAGGATTTCGCCTCGCTCGCTTTTGAAAACGGCAACGACTACTGGGGGTGGCGCTACCTGTCCCGGTGCGGCCATTACCTGGCAGACCTGGGCAATCCTTTTCACGTGAAGGCGCTGCCCACACTTTTCCTCATGAAAAACACCTTTTCCGGACCAACGCTTTTCCGGACGGCTTCCGCGGTGCATCAGAGTTATGAGGTGTATGTCGAACGCCGCTTTCGGGAAGGTTTCGAGCCTTTCGGGGAAGCCCTTTTGCGGGGAGCGCGCGAAGGACGGAGCGCGTCCGGGGGCATACTAAACCGACTTCCGGCTTATATGAAAAAGGCCAGGAAACAGTTCAACCCGGTTTTTTATTTTTTCCTCGAGCAATACAACCGGGAACTTCTGGACGTTTTCAGCCGCGTGGATCCCAGCGGCCCCACGGAGACGGCCTCACAGACCAATCAATGCTCCGCGGACGCGGCCAGGGTAATTTTCAAAGAGGGCGGTCTTTCCGCTCTTTCCTTCCTCGACGGAATCACCACCGGGATTCTGGAGGACGTCGGTCGAATGCTGGGAATGCTGTTTCAATCCTTCGCAGATTCCAAAGCGAAGTAAGACGTTCGGACGGCGTCATGGCGCCGGAACCTTCAGGATCGCTTCCACTTCTTCAACCTCGCGGTTTGTTCTTGCTTCGTTCCAGTTCAGTTCACGGGCTACCGCGGCGGCAACTTTGTTCAGGATCTCCTTCCCCGGATGTCCCAGCGTGCAGACGCCCGTTCTGCGCAGAACCACGTCAGCCAGTGTTCGGGCCATTTCTTCGCGGGCGGCGTAAACGGCCTGGGCCAGAATCTCGCCGTCGTCATTCAAAACCTCCGCCAGCGCTTGATCCTGCCGGGCCAGTTTCAGGACCCGCTCGTATTCCGTGCCGTAATTTCTGCCGAGATACTCTATGGTGTTTTCCTGAAAATCCCTGTTTTCCCGCTTGATGGCTTCGATGAATCCTTCCACGTCGTCGATCTCGCTGCCGACCAAACGCCGCTTGTGCGTGGCGCACCGCCGCAGTTTGCTCCCCAGTCTTTTTTCCGCCGTTTTTAAAACATTTTGCGCAAGGTTCCGGCTGGTCGTGTATTTGCCGCCCTCGGCCGTGATCAGACCGGGAAGCCCTTCATCCGCATGATCATAAATCTCGTATTTCCGCGTGATGGTATGAATGTCTCCCCCGGAACCCAGCAGGGGCCGCAGTCCCCCGTACGCGTAAAGGACATCCCCGTACCGGATGGGATTGTCGTTTCCGAAATCTTTGTTCACCGTGTCCAGCAGTTCCTGAATGCTCTTACCGGTCACATGATAATCGTCCGGCGTTCCGGGATATTCCTTGTCCGTCGTGCCGATCAGCGAATAGTTCCGCCAGGGAATCAGAAAGAAATGGCCGGTCCGGGTCATGGTGCCGACGGCCTGTTTGCCCACCAGATTCCTGACAATCAAATGAATCCCCTCCGAGCGGCGGATGGAATCCTGCGCCGCCCCCTTTCCGGCCATTTTGAGCACCACATCCGCCCAGGGCCCGGCGCAGTTGACGGTCAGTTTCCCTCTGAGGGTGTGCGTTTGGTTGCTCAGCAGGTCCCTCACCACAATGCCGGAAACCCTGCCGCCCTCCATGACAAACCCTTCCATTCTGGCATGATTGGAAATTTTTGCGCCGTAATGAACGGCCGATTTCAAAAAGGCCAGCGTCAGGCGCTCGGGGAAAATATTGAGGCTGTCATAATAAACCCAGGCGCCCGTGAGTCCTTCCCGCTTCGCGTTCGGCGCCTGCCGGATAACTTCCTCCCGGGATAGAGAATAGTGGTTGGGGATTTTCTTGCTTTTGTCCCAGGTGATTTTTTTGTCAAATCCCAGCAGATCGTAGAGGCACAGGCCGATCTTCATGACGAAGGTCGGATTGACGAACATGAAGGCCGTGGGGTAGATGAAATTCGGGGCGATGTTTCCCATGACTCTGCGCTCTTTGAGCGACTCGCGCACCAGCCCGAATTCAAAGGTTTTCAGATACCGCAGGCCGCCGTGGATCACCTTGGACGTGGCGGCGGAGGTTGCTCCGCCGAAATCGCTTTTTTCCACCAGCGCGACTTTCAGGCCCCGGCTGGCCGCGTCGTAGGCGACGCAGGCGCCCGTGATGCCGCCTCCGATGACCAGCATATCGAAAGTTTCGCCCTGGCAGCTATCGAGGAAACGTTTCATGACTGACGCTCCTTAATGGTTGAGATCACGAAACGCGCTTCGGTTGTTTTTATACAGCGCCTGATACTGCTTGTAGAGCTTGTCATACACCGCCCGGACGCCGGGATCCGGTTTAAAGACGTTACCTTTTTGCAGCATTCTGTCAATCTCGCCGAAATCTTTGTAAAGGCCGAAAGCCACCATTGCGACGGCGGCCGCGCCTTGAGCTGATGCCATCTGGGCGTTTTTCATCTGCACAATCGGTTTCTGCAAAACGTCCGCAAAAATCCGGCACCAGATGTCGCTTTTCGAAGCCCCCCCGATCAGCCGGACTTCGTCTGTTGTCGGTCGGCTCTTTTTCAGGGACATTTTTTCCACGTATTCCATGCCCCAGCGAATGTTCAGGG
>CAZVGQ010000047.1:0-8090 GCA_964626775.1 uncultured Smithella sp.
GGCCGACATCCCAGATCAGCCGGTCCTGCGGCGTGTTGAAGACGTAGTGCAGCGCAAGCGTCAGCTCCACGGCGCCCAGCGACGAAGCCAGATGCCCGCCGGTGTTCGCGACCGTGGAGATGATCCGATCGCGAATTTCCCCGGCCAGTTTCTGAAGCTCCGCGACGGAGAGTCCGCGCAGGTCGGCCGGGTCGTTGACTTTGTCCAGCACGCTGTAAGGGATTATTTCGGGAGGTTTCATCGGGTTTTACTAGCCTTTACGATTTTCGTTCCATGATGAAGCGGGCGATCACACGCAGGGGCAGCGCGCGCGCGTCAAAGGACGCAATGCAGGCGACGGCCGCTCCGACTTCTTCGGCAAGTCTTGCTTTGGCCGCGTCAAGCCCCAGCAGAGACGCGCTGGTGACTTTTCCCAGCGCGGCGTCGCTTCCGGTGTTTTTCCCCATGAGGCTTTTGTCGCCTTCCACGTTGAGAATGTCGTCGGCGATCTGAAAAGCGACGCCGATGTGGTTTGCGTAGCCGGCCAGCGCCGACAGCTTCCGGTCGCTCGCGCCCGCGATGAGCGCGCCGGTTTTGACCGCCGCCAGGATGAGCGCGCCGGTTTTGCGCCTGTGCATGTCCGTCAGGGCGTCGATGTTCGGGGCTGCTTTGTCCGTCCGAATGTCCAGCGCCTGCCCTCCCACCATGCCCGCGGCGCCCGCGGCGAGAGCGATTTCCTGAATGACGGCGAGCCGCCGCTCCGCGGCCAGGCGGACTTTTTCCGCCCGTGAAAGCAGCGCGAAGGCTTCCGTCAGGAGCGCGTCGCCCGCGAGGATTGCCGTCGCCTCGCCGAATACTTTGTGGCTGGTGGGTTTGCCGCGGCGGAAGTCGTCGTTGTCCATCGACGGCAGATCATCATGGATCAGGGAATAGGTGTGGATCAGCTCCAGGGCGCAGGCGACCGGCATCACCGGCGCCAAATCGCCGCCGCACGCTTCCGCCGAGGCCAGGCAGAGAATCGGCCGGATTCTTTTGCCGCCGGCGAAAACACTGTAGTGCATGGCGGCGTGCAGCTCCCGGGGCTCGTTGTCCTTGCCCGGAAGATAGCGTTCCAGCGCCTCTTCCACAATCTTGCACCGGTCTTTCAAATAGGCCTCAAGGAAATCATCCTGTTTCATCTTCTTGTCCGTCCTGAAACGTTTTGGTTTGCAGGGAGTTTTCTTTTTCCAGCAACTGCTCCACGCGGCGCTGGGTTTCGTCGAGTTTTGCCGAGCAGAAGCGAATCAGGCGGATGCCTTCTTCAAAGGATTTCAGCGCCGCATCCAGCGGCAGGTCACCCGCCTCCATCTCCCGAACGATGTTTTCCAGTTTGTCCAGCGCTTCTTCAAATTTTTCTTTCGCCATTTCTTATACTCCTGCAAATTTATGGAACGGAGCCATTTGATAGGATCGGTTTCCTGCTGTTCGCGCTATCCACCATCCGCTATGAGCCATCTACTATTTGTATTCCCTCCGTAGTTTTTCGACCCGTGCCTCGACGCCGCCCCGAGCCAGCTGAATACTGATTTGTGAGTCGGTTGTCAACTGGTCCGCCGCCCGGACGATTGTTCCTTCCGGCAGGCGGCGGGTGATGCTGAACCCCCTGGACAGGACGGCCAGCGGATTCAGCGACGACAGAAGCGCGGCGTTTTTCTGAAGCCTGGTCCGGCGATCCCGCGCGGCGCGATGCCAGCCGGCAAGCAGGTCCTTTTCCAGGCCGGAAAGGAGCAGGGTCATTTCCCGCAAACGCTTCTGCGGATTTCGGTTTCGCAAACCGAGGTCCAGCCTTTCCAGCCGGTTCCGGATCGCCTCGGTTTTTTGCGTCCAGGCCCGGTTGAGCCTTTCGTGAATTTCATCCACGCGCAGAGAGAAATCCTGAAGATAACGGCGCGGGTCTTTGAAACGGGCCTGCAGGGTGTCGAGCTTTGCCCGTCGGGCGGAAAGCCCGCGGCGCTGGGCCGCGGCCAGCCTTTCCGCAAGAAGATCGACGCCGGTGCGCAATTCTGCCTGCTCGGGGACGGCCAGCTCCGCGGCCGCCGAGGGAGTGGGCGCCCGCAGGTCCGCCACGAAGTCGCAAATGGTAAAGTCCGTTTCATGGCCGACGGCCGAGACGACCGGAATCATTGAACGGCGTATTTCACGGGCCAGAGCCTCGTCGTTGAAAGGGGCAAGGTCCTCCAGAGAACCGCCGCCCCGTGCGATGATGATCACGTCCACGGCTCCCCAGGCTTGAAGACGGCGCAGGGCCGCGATGATTTCCTCTGCCGCTGACGCGCCCTGCACGCGGGCCGGAGCGATTAGAATGTCCACCGAAGGGAAGCGTCGGCGCGTGATGTTTAAAATGTCCCGGATGACCGCGCCCGTGGGCGACGTGATCACGCCGATGCGCTTCGGAAGAAAGGGCAGGGGCTTTTTGCGCGAAGCATCGAACAGTCCTTCTGCGGCCAGCCGGGCTTTGAGCTGTTCAAAGGCTTTCTGCAGGGCGCCCACGCCCTGCGGCTCCACGGACTCCACGATCAGCTGATATTCGCCGCGCGGAACATAGGCGGAAAGCCGCGCCCGGCACAGGATTTTCAAGCCGTCTTCCAGGTCGAATTTCACCGCCCGGACGCCATAGGGGCGGAAATAAACCGCCCGAATCTGGCTTTTGTCGTCTTTGAGCGTGAAATAGACATGCCCCGACTGTGGACGGCGCAGATTGGAAACTTCCCCTTCCACCCAGAGGACGCCAAAGGCCTCCTCTAGAAAGGTTTTAATATTATCATTTAGTTGTGAAACGGTCAGAATGTCTTTCATCCGCTCAATCCTGGCTTGTGAACTACCAGATAATGACGGGGATGACAAGTTTCAATTCCGCCAAAGCGCGCCTGCGGCTTTTGATCCGCCGGGGCCTCTTTTGTATTGGCGGCGCGGGCGGGCAAATTCCGTTTGCCCGGTCCCGAAGCCTGTGTTAAGCATTTTTTTGAGGGGAGGAGCAGCATGTCCGAAAACTATGATCTGATTGTCATCGGCGGAGGGCCGGGGGGACTCACGGCGGCTCAGACGGCGGCGGCCGCAAACCAGCGGGTGCTTATCATCGAAAGAGGCGGCTGGGGCGGGACCTGCACACACCGCGGCTGCATTCCCACCAAGGCGATGCTTGCCTGCAGCCGGTTTTACGCGGATTTGAAAAAGCTCAAGCGCGTCGGCGTAAACGTCTCCGGCGCGGCCGTCGATTTTACCGCCATGAAAAAACACCGTGACCAGATGGTTCGAATCGCGGCCCTGGGAGCGCAAAAAATGCTCACCGGCCCGCGGGTGGAAAGCAAAACCGGACTTGGAGAAATTCTTTCGCCCCGGGAGGTGCGCTGTACGGGCGAAGACGGCGTCCGGCAGGTTCTGAAAACGGGAAAGATTCTGATCGCCTGGGGATCGGAGCCGCAGATTCTGCCGGGCCTTCGAACGTCGGCGCGCATTCGGACGTCCGATGAAATTCTCAACCTCGAACAGTTGCCGTCCAGCATGATCATTGTCGGCGGCAGTTTTATCGGCGTCGAGTACGCCACGCTGTTTGCCGAATTGGGTGTCCGGGTGACGCTGGTGGAGCTGCTGGACCGCATTCTGCCCCGGGAGGACGAAGAAGCGGCGGAGCTGCTCAGCCGGGAGCTGGCGCGCCTGGGGGTCGTTCTCCATACCTCGACCCGGCTCGTTCGCCTGGAAGAATCGGCGGATGGCGTCCAACTGTCGGCGCGGAAAAAAGATGAAGACCTGGAAATACAGGCCTCTTCAGCCCTGCTGTGCACCGGCCGTGTGCCGGTTTTGCACGCCGATCAGCTCGACTCGCTGGGGATGGACTACACGGACGCGGGAATCCGGGTGGACGAAAGAATGATGACCAGCGTTGAGGGTGTTTACGCGGCGGGCGATGTTACCGGCGGCATGATGCTGGCGCACCGGGCGTCCCTGCAGGCCAAAGTCGCCGTCGAAAGCATGTTCGGCGAAAGCACTCGCCGATACGATGAAGACCTCATTCCATCCGTGGTGTACAGCCATCCGCAGATTGCGCGCGTGGGGCTGACCGAGCGGCGCGCCCTGGACGAAGGTCTGGAGATCAGCGTGATTCGCTCCGACTACGGAGCCAATCTGATGGCCCGCGCCGAGCTGATGGGGCAGGGATTTGTCAAAATTATTTTTCATCGGGAGGTCATCGCGGGCGCGGTGGCGGCCGGCGACCATGCGGCGGAGCTTCTGGCCCCGCTTGCGCTTGCCGTATCCGGGAAATGGACGAGAAGACAATTCAGATCTTGGGTGCTTCCGCACCCGACGCTCGGCGAAGTATTTGCGCCGCTGGCGGACTGAGCAACAGGGAGGACAGGATGAAAATCATTCATTATACGGCCGCGGCGCCGGTGCACGTTGACAACGATCAGGCCAAAGGAATCGACGCCCGCGTTGTCATCGGCAAGAATGACGGGGCGGACCATTTTTGCATGCGGATCTTTGAGATCGCGCCGGGAGGGTATTCACCGAAGCATTCGCATGCCTGGGAGCATGAACTCTTTATTCATTCCGGTGAAGGGGAAGCTTACGACAGAGGGGCCTGGCGTCCGATTCGCCCGGGGACCGTCTTGTTTGTCGCGCCCGGGGAGGAGCACCAGGTCCGCAACACGGGAGGAGAGAAGCTGATTTTTGCCTGCCTTATCCCGTCGGGCGTTCCGGAGTTGTGAAAGAGGCGTGAAGAATGAAGACGCCCTGAAATTTTTCAACTTCAGGGCGTCTTTTTTTATCCGTACTTGTGCGTACGCGGCAGTTTATTTCTTGTAGCTGTACCAGCCTTCGCCGGTCTTCTGTCCGAATTTGCCTTCGGTGACTTTCTTCACAACGCTGGGGGAGGGCAGGTCGGCCGGATTGCCGGACTCCAGGAAATGACTCATGCAGATGTCGTAGGTCAGATCGATTCCGGTCAGATCGTTGAGGCGGAACGGGCCCATCGGGTGCCCCGCGCCGTAAACGCAGGCCTTGTCGATGTCTTCGAAAGAGGCCACGCCCATTTCCAGCATCCATAGGGCTTCCCGCTGAATGACGGCGAAAATCCGGTTCAGGACAAAGCCGTCTACCTCCTTCTTGATATGGATGGGAATTTTATCGATCTTCAGGCAGAAGTCCATCATGCACTGCGCCGTTTCGTCGGAAACATGCGGCCCCTGAACGACCTCGACCAGCTTCATGACCAGCGCCGGATTGAAAAAGTGAAGATTGCAGACCTGGGAGGGGCGTTTGGTGGAATCGGCGATCCGGGAGCTCACGATGAAGGAGCTGTTGGTCGCCAGAATTGCCGTGGGCGGAGCATACTTGTCCAGGTCGGCAAAAACCCTGCGCTTCAGATCGATTCTTTCCAGCACGGCCTCGATGACGATGTCCGCGTCTTTGGCGGCTTCTTTCAGGTCGCCCGTAAACGAAATCAGGCTGCGGGCCTTTTTGGCCGCTTCCTCCGTCATTTTTCCCTTCTGCACGCGGCCCGGCAGGTAGCCTTCGACAAACTTCTGGGCCTTTTCGAGAACAGCCGGCACGACATCCGTGCTGACGGTCTTAAAACCGGAAAGAGCGCACTGGAGCGCAATCTGATGCCCCATGTTGCCCGCGCCGACGACGCATACATTTTTTACATCCTGGATTTTCATTTTCTTTTTCCTCCTTATGTTTTTAACGGATTGGTTGATGTTCTTCGCTACGAAGAAAACGGTGGCCGCGAGGCGTCCCTGTACAGCGATCGTTCGTTGTATCAATTATTTTGACGGGGTCATTTTGTCAAGTAATATTTTCAATTTACATTGACAGAAAGAAGCGTTCTGTTGTAAGGAGCTTTCAATTCAGCGAAAGGACCATGACGCAATCCATGACCAGAAAAACCGTTGCAGGCAAGGAGGAAACGCCGAGAAAAAGCAGCGCTCTGTTTCTCAAGAGACAATCACAGATCATCAAAAAAGCCACGAAGCTTTTCATGAAACAGGGCTACGCGCAGACGTCCATGCGCGAAATTTCCAAAGCCACGGGAATCGACATCCGCAATCTGTACTATTTTATACGGAGCAAGGAGGAGATTCTCTTTCTGGTGATCGAAATGATCCACCGTCGCGAACTTGAGCTTTTCGAAAAGCAGGATTTCATGAACATCCATGACCCCGTGTTGCAGTTGCGAACCGTCGTTCGCGAGTTTATCGATACCGGCTATCATTACGGGCCGGAAATCCTGCTGCTGTACCGGGAATCGAAATCGCTTCCCAAGCGCCTGCTCAAAGTGATTCTTTCCCGGGAAAGCCAGGTGGTCGCAAGCATCGAAGGGATTCTGCGGCGGGGCCGGGAAAAAAACGTGTTTCAATTCGCGGATGCTTCTTTTACTGCGAATATGATTGTTTATGAATTGTCTCTTCACGCGCTGCGCAACTGGAATATGAACAACTATTCCAAGGAGGAACTGATTGTTTTGCTGGAGAATCACGTGATTAAAGCGGTTACGGTGTAACGCCGTTTCCGCGGGGGGTGAAAAAGCCGGGAGTTGCCTCCCGGCTTTTTTATTTTGTTAAACCAGATGCTTCTTCTCGATGCCGCGCAGCGTTGCCTCCGCTTCCCGGACAATGCCCTGCACCACATCGTGGACCGGCGGCATGTCATTGATCCGCTGGGCCACTTCGCCGGCGGCCATGAGCGCCTTTTCCCGGTCGCCTGCGTAAACCGCCTTGATGGATTCAATCTCGAACTCGATCAGCGACATATCCATGCTGGAATAGTCGTCGGGCGTTCCCAGAAAGACGCCGGGAGATTTCTTGAGCGTGTTCTGGGCATGCTCTTCGCTGCGGGGCGTCTTCAGCCAGCGGGCCGGGCCCACGAAGCCCCGGGCGACCAGCGTTCCACGGTCCTGAGCGGCGACCACGCCTTCTTTCCAGATCTGATGAAAATCACTTTCCTTCGTTGCCAGAAACCTTGTTCCCATCTGCGCGCCGTCAGCGCCCAGAACCAGCGCGGCGGCCAGCGTCCTGCCGTCGCAGAACCCGCCCGCGCCCGCGACCAGCGTGTTTTCGTCGGACACGGCATCCACCACGGCGGGAAGCAGGATCATGGAATGGACCGGCTCCCACGAGGTGTGAAATCCGCCTTCATGGCCCGAAGCGACAATCACATCCACCCCCGCCTTTTTGCAGCGCAGCGCGCCCTTGACGGAAGGAACCACGTGCATCCAGGTGAAGCCCGCGCCCTTGATCTTGTCTTTCCAGCCCACCGGATCGCCGGCGGAGGTGAAGATGACCTTGAAATTGTTCTTCATGTCGGGATTTTCCTCCCGGACCCGAATGGCCGTATCGATCATGATGGTCGAATAAGGCTTGACTTCCGCCGACACCATGACATTGATTCCGAAAATGCCCCCCTTGTCCTTGACCAGGCGGTAGGTGCGCTTCAAAACCTTTTCCATCACGGTGGCCATGTCGTCGTCCATGCCCGCCTCTCCGCTTTCCACGAAAGCCTTGTAAATCCAGGGCTGATCGTTCTTGTTGAAAAGGCCGCTGGTGGAAAGAAGGCCCAGAACGCCGGCATTGGCGGCGGCGACGCAAAGGTTGTTGTTGGAAAACGGGCCCATGCCCGCCTGGATGATGGGGTATTTGATCCCGATCATTTTGCAAAGTCTCGATTGAATCATAAAACATCTCCTCTTTTTTTATAGGGTTGATCTTGGTCTTTCTTTTTACAACGAGCGTTGTGATGATTAATAGGCCGAGCAAGTTTTGTCAAGTAATATTTCGGTTTTATGAGAAGGCTTGTTAAAATTCCTTGACAAAACCATTCCGGATAAATAATACAACACTCGTTGTATAAATAATGAAGCACAAGGACGGTGAAGACTATGAAAACAGGCATGATTCGTGTTCCGAGGGGAGCCTTTCATGTGCGGGATCGGGGAAATGCGGATGGATTCCCAGTGGTTATGCTGCACGGGTGGCCGGAAAGCTCTTACTGTTGGGAGGGCGTGGCGGAATTTCTGGATCCGAATCTGCGCGTGATCGCTCCGGACTTACGGGGCCTGGGTGACAGCGAACGCA
>CAZVGQ010000048.1:0-8000 GCA_964626775.1 uncultured Smithella sp.
AGAGATGCGAAAACCCTTCCAGATCTTTTAAGCCTTCGGCAAATTCGGGATACACTTCCACGCGTCCCTTGCAGCCTTTGGCATACACGGGCTGAATGGGGGTTTTCTCCGCGGCCGTATGTTCGCTGTGGATGACGCCGATCGGCCGGTGCTCTATCCGCGAATTTTTCATACCCAGTGACCTTCCACGTCGGCGGACGATGCTTCATTGAGCTTTCCGGCCCTGAACAGATCCAGCGCTTCTTTTACGGTCGCGGCGGAGGAGTTGTAGATTTTGATGCCCGCCGCCTGAAGAACGCGAAAGGCTTTGGGGCCGCAGTGTCCGCTAACCAGCGCCGTTACGCCCAGGCGTGCGATGTTCTGCGCGGACTGAATGCCCGCACCCTGAGCCGCATTCAGATTCTGCTCGTTGCCGACCACCTCAAAGGTTTTGGCTTTTGGATCATAAATCAGAAACATCGGTGCACGCCCGAAACGGCTGTCCATAGGCGCGTTTAAATCGTTGCCGGATGTGGTGAATGCAATTTTCATATCGTTTTCCCTTTCTATGGCTTCAATTATAAAATTCCATCAGCTCACGGGGTTCCGTCATCAGATGACCCGCGAGTTCTTCCATGCCCGTTTGTTTCCAGAAGGGGAGCCTGCTGTGAGTCTCCATGTATTTAAGCGGAATCGGGTGAGTCCCCACAACCACGGGCAGCTTAAACTGCTCTTCGATGAAGACTTTAAATTGCCGGAGCCGTGGACAGGGCGGATATCCCACCACAAGACCGGTGGCCAGATGGACGACATCGCATCCGTTCTTTAGAAATTCCGCGGGCACACATTCCACATTGCCTCCCGGACAACCGCCGCAAGTTGAATATCCGACGATTTCCAACGCCTCACCTGAAGCATACCGGGCAAAACCGCCGTGGCGTTCGCGCAAAGCCCTGAAGCATTTTCCTCCTCCACAATTGTGGTAGCGGGAGCAAATGATAATCCCTATTTTCTTCAATTCCAGCTCCTCTTCTGAACGCTTGGGAAAATAATTAAAATCGGTGGCGGCGGCGCGAAGCGGCTTGATGCGCGCCACCACCATCCTGACGTGAATAGAATCCACGCCTATGTCCAACATCCCGCCAATAGTTGCTTTATCCGGCAAGTGGCGGCGGCAGTGTGAAGCTTAAGCGAAACACACCGCCACCGCGGGGCATGGATGAGCAGTGCCATGCCTTTTTGCACTTCCGGATCGCGGGAATTATTTTGTCTGGGCTTTTGCATTCAGCTCGTCAAGGCGTTTTTTAATCGCGTCCATTTCTGATTGCAGATATTCTGCCTGACTTTTCAGTGCCTGCTTTTCCGTTTCCGGATCAGCTTGCTGAAATGACTCCGCAAAACCGCCGAACTGCGCTCTGCCCGGCATACCAGTGGCGAAAAATCGATTACTCCTCCTGAATCCGCCGCCACGTCCATGACCCATTCCCATACCGCGCCCGCAGGCGTTGTTTAAAAAACCGGGCATGTGGTAGCCGGCGCAATATCCAGCCTGGCGACCGGTCATCGGGCCCATTCCCATGGGGCCTGTTGAATCTCCTCTTGGCATGATCAAGATCCTCCTTTCATGCGATTGTTTATCTATTCCCGAACCATCGATGTCTTGCACTTCGGACACTGAACCTGCGTACAGGGCACACCTCGTTCGTGCGGCTGTGTGTGTCCGCACTGGGGGCATCGGCAGGTTCCGACCGCTCCACAGGCTGACGGACCACCCATGCGGCCGCGTCCGCCGCCCTGACCCTGGCCTCCGCCCATTCCTCTGCCTCCCTGATTTCTTCCGTTCATGGGTTTTCCTCCTTCCGGTTTTTACCGGTTTGTTGTCTCTTTGTTCATGGCCCTCGTTCCGGATGAGCGTCCGGTCAGAGCACGAAAACCGCCGCGGCCAGCACCGTCGTGTAGTCGGCGGTTTTCAGGACGGCGGACTGTGTTGTGTTCCGGGTTCCCACGATTTTCCCGCTGATTCTGAATAACTCTTTTTTTTCGTCCCAGCTTTCATCGACATCAAAATCGATACCCAGCGTGGAGGCAAGCATCGCGGCGGCCAGATCTTCTGCGTAATCCCCCGTTTTCTTTTCCGTAAAGCCAAAGGCGTGATGCTCGCTGATGTAGCCATAAGTTTTCTTGTCCACGGGGATCGCGCAGCCGACCGCCGCTGAAATCAGCCTTTTGGGCTCGTTCGAGCAGCAGCGGCTCATCACGCAAAACGTGATCGCACCGGGTCGCAGCCTTTTCAGGCCCTCCGTCCGGGAAATAATCTTGCAGCCGGGCGGCATAATGCTGGAGACCTGCACCAGATTGCATTTTTCGATGCCCGCATTGCGAAGCGCGAGTTCAAACGAGTGGAGCTGTTCGCGGTGCGTGCCGACGCCTTTGGTAAAGAACAGTTCTTTCGGGATGGATGAATTCAATTTTTTAATCTCCTTTTGAGTTGTGCTTTATCGTTCATGGCCGCCGGTTTGCCTCCAGCGGCAGCGCATGCCTCGTCCTCTGCCGTCACCGCCGTTTCCGCGGCCGTGGCAGCCCGGCAGGGAAAAAACAGCCTGCCCCAGCCGGTTGCTTTGATAGGCGGCCAGAACTTCTTCCACCGTGCCGCGAATAAACGGGTAAACCGCGATGCCCAGCGAGGCGATGGCCATCTGCATGGGGCGGGAGATCGCGCCGCAGATCAAAACCGTAACGCCCTGGTCCCGAAGTCTTGCCGCGCGCCCGGCCGGATCCGTCGCGTCGATCCGCACCGTCGTCCGTTTGGTTCCGTTGGCGCCTTCCGTCTCCAGAATCAACAGTTGATCCGACGAGTCAAAAACGGTTGAAATGCAATCTTTAAATACCGACAAAGCCAACTTCATGCGTTCTCCTTTTCTATACGGTAGCCTAGCCTCGCCCGGCTTTTATCCACAGCAAAACCGATGCCAAAAAGAAAAAACAACAAATTAAGCAATAACAGGCGGTTGGATGAGCGCGTGGGGAATGGCTCCGGTGGCCGTCTGTGCACTTATGCAACATTGTCGCAAATAGTAGCATATCTGCGACAAGCGACCGTCAATAGTTCGGGGAAAGTTTGAGCGCTTTAATCTTACGGTACAGGGTGCTTCGATGGATTCCCAGTTGCCGGGCGGTTTGGGGAAGGTTGCCGTTGTTTCGCCTGATGGCATTTTGCAGATAGTCGGCTTCCAGATCCCGAAAGGAGGCGACGTATTTTGCTTCCTGGGAAGTGTTTGCCGCGAACAGGAAGTCGGGTAAATGCTTCTTTTCAATCCTGCCCTCTTTGCAGAGGATGAAGGCGCGTTCGATCAGGTTGGCGAGTTCCCGAATGTTGCCGGGATAGCGGTGTGCCATCAGCAACGCCATTGCTTCGTCGCTGATCCCTTCAATATTCTTTTTTTGCAGAATATTGAAACGGCCGATAAAATGGTCGATGAGCAGAGGAATGTCTTCCATGCGTTCGCGCAGCGGCGGCAGATGAATTTTAAAGACATTGATCCGGTAGAACAGGTCTTCGCGGAAGCGGTTCTGGCGGACCAGGTCTTCCAGATTCCGGTTGGTGGCCGCGATGATGCGCACGTTGTGCTCGACGCTGCGGGTTGTTCCCAGCGGCTCATATGTTTTTTCCTGCAGGACGCGCAGCAGTTTCACCTGCATGGCGGGAGAGATCTCGCCGATCTCGTCGAGAAACAGCGTGCCGTTTTCAGCCGCTCGGAAGCGGCCGGGTTTGTCTTTTTTTGCGTCCGTGAATGCGCCGGCCTTGTAACCGAAAAGCTCGGACTCCAAAAGCGTGTCCGGCAGAGCGCTGCAGTTGACCGCCACGAAGGGCTGCCTTTTTCTGGGGCTGAGATTGTGAATGGCGCGGGCGACGAGCTCCTTGCCCGTACCGCTTTCGCCTTCAATCAGGACAGTGCTGGAACTGGCGGCGATGTCGGGAAGGATGTCAAAGAGCTGGAGCATCTGGTGGTTTTTGGAAATAATATCTTCAAAAGAATATTTTCCCTGAATGGCTTTGCGCAGATCTTCTTCGACGCTGATGTCCCGGAAGGTTTCCACGGCGCCCAGAAGCTTTCCCTTCCCGTCGCGAAGCAGGGCAGTGGAGATGCTGATCGGAAGCTTTCTGCCGTCCGCGTCGATGATGTTCACCCGCTTGTTGATGATGGGCTTTCCCGTCTTCATCGTCATGCGCAAACAGCAGTTTTTCTCGCAGATGTCCGCTTTCAGAACATCCTTGCATAACTGGCCGACCGCTTCCTCGCGGGAAACCCGGGTGATCTCCTGCGCGGCCCGGTTAAAAGAAGTGATCCTCCAATCCTGATCGATGGTAAAAACACCGTCTGCGATGGAATCCAGAATGATGTTTTGTCCGCCTTCGGGATCGTTTAGCAAAGGTTTTGGAATCCGCTGAATTTTCATACAGGAACCTTTTTAATCATCAATGCTCTCTTATGGGGCCGGGGACTTTTCCCCGGCCGCGGAAAGGGCTTTTGTTCAAGGTGACTTTTCCCCCCTCAATTTTCAGCGCTTTGGCGTTGATCAGGACATCGGCAATTTTTTTTCGCGCGGAGGCGACGATTCTGCCGAATGTCTGGCGGGAAATATTCATCCGGGTCGCAGCTTCTTCCTGATAAAACTGTTCATAGTCCGCGAGACGAATGGCTTCAAATTCGTCAAGACTCAGAACTATTTCTTCCAGGTCCTCCGTAGGGATGCCCCGCGGCTTGAAATAATTTTTATCCGGGATTCCGCATATTTGACGGTTGCATTTCGGTCTGGGCATTGAAGGAAGCTCCTTTAAAACACTTATAAGCATATGCTCATAATATGTCAAGGTCAAAATTCCGGCAGCTTGCCTGGATCTATGTGCCATCTCTTTAACCTCGGACTTCCCGAGGCTTGCCGGGGCCTTTCATGGATGGAACGCAAAAATGAGCTGTTCAAAAAAGTTTTCATCGTGTAGAATCCAATTCAACAGATCAAAAAAGGAGGGCCTGTGATGACGAATTCCTCTGTAACGATCAACGGAATCAAATCTTATCGCCGGATCGCTGTGGCTTTCAGTCTGCTGGTTTTACTGCCCTGCGTCCTGAGCCTGATCAATATAACGTTTGCTCATAGCTGGAGAATTCATTTCTTTCCGGCGGCAATTTTTCTGGCAGCCGTTTGTTTTGGCCCCGCGGGCGGACTGGCCGCCGGCATCACCGGTTCGCTTTACTCCGCGATCCTGCTCGGCAATCCCTACCTGCTGGTCGGCAACGCCTTGCTGGGATTGATGACGGGCGTGTTCTTCAGAAAGACCGGTAAAATCGTTCCGTCGGCTCTGATGGCTTTTGCCTGCCAGCTGCCCTGGCTGGTTGTGACGGATTTTTGTTTGGTCGGTCTGCCCGCCGTTTTTATTGCCAAACTGGCGCTTGTCCTGTTTCTGGGGAATCTCCTATGGGCGCTGCTTCTTCATCTCGCCATCGGGCCGGTCAAAAAATATTTATGTTGATTCCTGATTTTACGCGGTATTCCCTCGCGCTTCTGGAAGGCGGCCAAATCATTCATTGCGCGGGAGGGGGCGGTCTGCGCCCTCTGTGGGATGCTCTGGAAAAATTTCAGGGGAGGTCCGGCCTGATCCTGCACGATAAAGTGATCGGACTGGCCGCGGCGATGCTGATCGTCCGGTCCGGCATCATTTCCGAAATTCATACAAAAGTGGCGTCGAGACCGGCTGAAGAATTCCTTGAAAAGAACGGGATGATCCTTCACGCCGCCGAAGTAACGGCCAATATCCTCACCCGTGATCAAAGCGCGGTCTGCCCTGGTGAAATCATTGCGCTGGGCTGTTCCGATACCGGTGAATTTATGAAAAGCATCAGGGATTTTCTCGGGATTTCCGCTCAAAAGGCATGACGAAGGTTCTTGATCGTCCGGTCATTTGTCGCACATGACGCGATTTCGCCCCCAATGCTTGGCGCGGTAAAGGGCCTGATCGGCGCGGGAGATCAGGGTGGCGAGGTCTTCCCGTCCCTGATACTGCGCGACTCCCAGAGACACGGTTACCCTGAAATCCGATCCTGATGCGATGAAAAGGTTCTGTTCAATGGAAGCGCGCACGCGTTCCGCGCAGAGCGTCGCTCCTTCGAGATCCGTTTGCGTCATGACGATCAGAAATTCCTCCCCGCCGTATCGGCCGCAAAAATCCGCGCTGCGGAGGTTGTCCCGGATCATTTTTGAAACCGTCTGCAGCACCTCATCTCCTGTCTGGTGGCCATAGGTGTCGTTGACGGACTTGAAATGGTCGATGTCCAGCATGGCGACGGAGAATTGGTAGTTGCCGCGGAATGCCCGTTTCAGCTCATAGTCCAGCAGTTCGACGAGGTGGCGCCGGTTGTAGGCGCCGGTCAATTCGTCGTGGATGGACAATTCCCGGATTACGGAGAGGGATTTTCCCAGTTTTTGACGCAGTGAGCTGATGTGCCCGCCGATCACGGAGAAAGCCGCCAGCACAAGAGCCAGAACAAACCACTGAAGATATTCAATTGTAAAATTGACTTTTTCCGGACGGAAGTAGCGAAGCAGGGCAATGTCGATTCCGTAGGTCAGCAGCGTAAAAACACTGATCGATAAAAATCTGCGGGTGTTCAATCGATAAACGCCGAAGATGAGGATCATGATATACACCAGCAGCATGGCGCCGCGGGACTCATTGGCGTAGTACATTCCATACATGGTCACCAGAATGCCGGCGAACATCTGGATGGAGGTCAGGCTTGGATCGGGCATCTTCCGGTTGAGGCCGGTTCGAAAAACGATGTAGAAGGCCACGTTGATGACGGGAATGATGATCAGAAATCCGGCGATGGCCCGCCACTCCATAACGTTGGCCAGGTAGGAGGCATACGCCAGACCGAAGCACAGAAGGTAGACCGAAAAGGCCATGAAAAATCGGCGAATGCGAATCGCCTGCTCCGGATCGCTTTGGGGAAGAACGGGAAACTGGAGAATTTGTTTCACCATCGATTGTTTTTCGGGCGAAGGATTTCTGTTAGCCATGCAGTTCTTTTATTCGGTATATAAATGGACGGTCATAAGGTTCAATGGTTTCACGGCGGCCGTCCGTCGGGGCAGCGCGCTGCCTTACAAATGAGCGTCCAGCCAGGATCGCAGGTCTTGGAGCACCCGGGCCCGGTCGTGGGCGAGCTCGTTGTAAACCTCGTGCTTAAGGCCTTCATAGAGCTTGAACGTCTTGTCTTTTGCTCCAACCATTTCAAAGAGTTCCTTCTGTCCGGAAAAGGCGGTGTCTTTTGAGCCCAGTTGAATAAGAACCGGGATTTGAATTTTTCCGGCATTCTCCGCGCCGATGACGACATACCGGTTCATTTCATGGGCAAGCCGCGGCGTGATCACATTGTAAACGAGGGGATCGTCCACGTAAGCCCGGACGACCTCCGGGTCGCGGGAAATAAACTCCGGTGGAAGCGGCGACTTTACGTGAATCGACGGCAGCAGGCCCGAGAGGATTCTGGTTGCCGTAAGCAGGATTTTCGGGATGTCCGTTCCCGGCCGGGAGCCCGTTCCCGACAGCACAAGCCCTTGAATATCTTTGGCGTTTTGCTCGACGAGATTCATGGCGATGAGGCTTCCCATGGAATGGCCTAGGACAAAGCAGGGGAGACCGGGGAATTTTGTCCGGATTACTTCGCGTTGGAACTGCTTTTCATCGTCAATAAACTCCTGAAAGCTCAGGACGTGCCCGCGCTTTCCTTCACTTTTTCCGTGCCCGCGGTGATCGGTGCCGAAAACCGCGTAGCCTGCAGGAAGAAGCTCGCCCACCACATTCCCATACCGGTCAATGTGTTCGGCGTAGCCGTGAATAACCTGCACCACCGCTTTGGGGTGGGAAGCGTCGTCCGGCGTCCATCCCTTCCAGTAGATGGATGTCCCGTCCTGCGCCTTGAAATTTCCGGATTGCGTTTTCATGAGGATCTCCTTTC
>CAZVGQ010000049.1:0-7987 GCA_964626775.1 uncultured Smithella sp.
TTGCACAAACCCGCGATTTGGTTGCCCTGGCCCATACGGGAACCGGTAAGACGGCGGCCTTTGGCATTCCGATCCTTTCGCAGATCAATGCGTCCTCCGGACAAACCCAGGCCTTGATTTTGGCCCCCACACGCGAACTCTGCCTGCAGATTACGGACGATTTGACCCAGATGGCCAAATATATAGAGAAGTTAAACGTCGTACCGGTTTACGGCGGCGCCAACATAGTGGTTCAAATCAGACAAGTGGCGGCGGGCGCGCAGATTGTCGTCGCCACGCCGGGCCGAATGCTGGACATGCTCAAACGGAAGAAAGTCAATGTCTCGGCCATCCGCTGGCTGGTGCTGGATGAAGCCGACGAAATGCTCAGCATGGGGTTTAAGGAAGAGTTGGACGGGGTGCTGGCCTCCACTCCCGAAGAGAAAAGGGTCCTGCTTTTTTCCGCCACGATGCCGCGCGGGGTGGAAGCCATTGCGCGCAGCTATATGAAGAAGCCGGTGGAAATCACCGTCGGCGCCCGCAACACCGGCGCGGAGAACGTCTTCCATCAGTATTGTGTGGTTCACGCCAAAGACCGGTATGCGGCGCTGAAGCGCATGGTCGATTATTATCCCGACATATACGCCATTGTTTTCTGCCGGACGCGCACGGAAACGCAGGAAGTGGCGGACGCCCTGATGAAAGACGGCTACAATGCGGACGCCCTGCACGGCGACCTGTCGCAGGCGCAAAGAGACTCTGTGATGAACCGGTTTCGCAGCAGGAATATCCAACTGCTTGTGGCCACCGGTGTTGCCGCCCGCGGCATCGACGTGGTCGATTTGACCCACATCATCAATTACAATCTGCCCGACGATATTGAAGACTATACGCATCGCAGCGGCCGCACCGGGCGCGCGGGAAAATCGGGCGTTTCCATCGTCATAGTCAACGTCAGGGAAGCTTTTCGCATCGGCCAGATTGAAAAGCAGATCGGCCGAAAATTTCAGCAGGTCAACGTCCCTACGGGAAGGGAAGTTTGCGAAAAACAACTGCTGCACCTGGTGGAGAAGCTGAAAAACACGGAAGTCCAGCACGCGGATATCGATCCGTTTCTGCCCGCCGCGCTGGAGCGGTTGAAAACGCTGAGCAAGGAAGACATCATTGCGCGTTTCGTTTCGCAGGAGTTCAACCGCTTTTTGAGTTACTACCGCAACGCAGCCGATATCAATGTTTCGCGGAAGAAAGAGGGAAGGCCGCCTACCACTCGTACCGCGGCCGCGGCCGGCGAAAGGCTGCGCATGATGGTCAACCTGGGCAAGATGGAGCGGTTCAACGCCAGGAAGCTCAAGGCCTATCTCACCGAGACGGCCAACATTGCCCATCTGCGCATCGACGATGTGGACGTGCAGTTGTGCAATTCCTACTTTGAAGTGGACGCCGCCCTGGCCGAAGTTCTGGTTGCCCGTTTTGCGAAAGAAAAATATGACAAGCGCCGTGTGCGCATCGAAGTGGCCGAACGAGGCGGCAGCAGGGATTATTCCGGAAAGCGCTACGCCGGCGGCGCCAAATCCCGCGAATCCTTCTTCTTTAACAAGCGCAAAAAAAATTTCGGGAAGCGGTTTTAAATTAAAGGGGACGTTTTATTTATGGCTATACATTACGAACCTTTTCTCGATCTGATCCATAACTTAGCGCTGCTGGTGGCCGTTGCCTTTCTCTTCGATCTGGCCGGCGGCCGCCAGCTGGAAAAACCACCGGCGTTCCGGCAGATGATTCTGGGATTTGCGATCGGCGTCATTGGCATCACCGTCATGCTGGTTCCCTGGACATTTGCAGCCGGCATTGTCTTTGACGTCCGTTCCGTCCTGCTGGGCATTGCAGGCCTGTTCTTCGGCTTGATTCCCACCGTCATCGCCATGGTGATGACGGCCGCGTTCCGCCTGGTTCAGGGCGGAGAAGGAACCTGGACCGGGATCAGCGTCATTCTTTCCTCCGGCCTGATCGGCCTCGCCTGGCGTCGCGTCCGCCTTCATTTCCTGCCGGACATGTCCTGGCGGGAGTTGGTCCTCTTTGGGCTGGCCGTCCATGGAGTTATGCTGGGCCTACTGCTGATTACGCTTCCATGGGAAACAGCCCTGCAAGTCATCGTGAAAATGCTCCTGCCGCTGATTCTTGTTTATCCGCTGGGAACGGCGCTCCTGGGCATGCTGCTGGTCAACCGGATGCGGCACCTGCGCACGGAAAATCAGCTTTTGGAATCGGAGCGCTTTGCCCGCGCCACCATGGACGCGCTAACGGCCCATATTGCCGTGCTGGATGAGAACGGGACGATTCTGGCCGTCAACAAAGCCTGGCGGGACTTTGCCGAGGCCAATCCACCCGTTTTCCAGTGCAACTGCGGAACAACCAATTATCTGAGTGTCTGCGACGACGCCAGGGGGGAAGACCGCCCCCAGGCGCTGGCCTTTGCCGAGGGCATTCGGGCGGTGAGAAGCGGTGAGAAAAAAGAGTTTTCCATGGAATACCCCTGTCATTCCTCCACCGAGCAGCGGTGGTTCGTGGGCAGGGTGACCCGCTTCGAAAATCCCGGACCGATTCACATCGTGGTAGCGCATGAAAACATTACGGAACGCAAAAAGGCGGAGGAAGAGCTGCGGCGCCACCGCGGACAACTGGAAGAACTTATCGCGCAACGCACGCTTGAGCTTCAGGAGAGAAACGCGGAGCTGGTTCGGGAGGTAGCCGACCGGCAGAAAGCGGAAAAAGCCATTCGGGACAGCGAAGAGCGTTTCCGTATATTGGTGGACCTGGCGCCGGACATCATCTTTCGAATCCGGGACGACAAAACCATCGACTTCGTTTCCTCGGCCGTGTCGCAACTGGGCTGGAGTCCCGACGAACTGACCGGAACGCCGTTCGAAGCCATCATCCATACGGACGATCGTGAAAAAGTCAGGGGCGTGCTGGCGGAAAAACGCACCGGAAACCGCAGGGCGAAAAATGTCGAAGTGCGCCTGCTCAGCCGGGACTGGCAGAAACAGGATTACGCGCTTAGCCATACATTTGTCGAACTGTCCGCCCGTGGTTACTGGGACGTTGCCGACAGCGAGATCCACCGCCCCGACAAAAAATTTCTCTACACCCTGGGAATCGCGCGCGACATCAGCATGCGCAAACGAGCCGAGGCGGACCTTCGGGAGAGCGAACGGAGAATGGAGCTGCTCAAAGACGTCGCGTCCGCGGCCAACGCGGCGGCCACCATCGACGACGTGTTGCGGACATCGATCGAAGGCATCGCCCGCTATACCGATTGGCCGGTGGGCCACGTTTACGTCGCCGATGAGGTTCAGTCCGAAAGGCTGGTTCCGACGGACATCTGGTATATGCGGGACGCCGAACGGTTTCATCTTTTCCGCGAGGTGACGGCGCAGACGGTTTTCACGCCGGGCATCGGCATGGTCGGGCGGGTGCTTGCCGGCCGAAAAACCGTCTGGATCGAGGATGTCAATGCGCATCCGGGGTTTCTGCGCAAGAAACTGGCGGAAGACATCAACGTCCGCGGCGCCTTTGGCTTCCCCATCGTGGTCGGAGGAAAAGTCGCGGCCGTCCTGGAATTTTTTTCCGCGCAAACGGAGAAGCCGCGTCCGACGCTGATGAACCTGATGGATGAAATCGGCATTCAACTGGGCATCGTGATCCAGCGCAAGCGCACCGAGGAGGAGCTCAAAAAACTGTACCGGGCGGTCGAACAGAGTCCGGCCACCGTCCTGATTACGGACGTAAAAGGTCAAATCCAGTACGTCAATCCCCGGTTCACTCTGCTTACCAGCTACACGCCCGAGGAAGCAATCGGGAAGACGCCCAAATTACTGAGCTCCGGCATTCACCCCAACAGCTTTTATGCGGATCTGTGGGAAACGATCCTTTCCGGGCAGGAATGGTTCGGCACCTTCTGCAATCGGAAAAAGAACGGCGAGCTTTACTGGGAAAGATCCTCCATCTCGCCGGTGCGCAACGAAAACGGCGAAATCACCAACTTCGTCGCCGTCAAGGAAGACATCACGCAGCTGCTGAAATATGAGGAAGAGCTCAAACTGGCCAAGGAAGTTGCGGAAAACGCCAGCCGCGCCAAATCCGACTTTCTGGCCGGCATGTCCCATGAACTGCGCACGCCGCTTAACGCAATCATCGGATTTTCCGAAGTGCTCAAGGAGCAGTTTTTCGGCCCCTTGGTCGAAAAGCAGGAAGAATACGTCAACGATATTCTGGAAAGCGGCAAGCATCTGCTTTCGCTGATCAACGACATTCTCGATCTTTCGAAGGTGGAAGCGGGGAAAATGGATCTCGATCTGTCCAGAATAACCGTGGAGGACCTCATCGCAGGCGGTCTGATCATGGTCAAGGAGAAAGCCGCCCGGCATCGAATTTCCCTCAAACGCGATATAGCCTCCGAGGTGGAAAATCTGGTCATCGTCGCGGATCAGCGCAAGCTCAGGCAGGTGCTATACAACCTCCTGTCCAATGCGGAAAAGTTCACACCGGACGGGGGTTCGATCCGTCTTTCGGCCCGCATTGTCGAGGAGCGGCCGTCGGCCGATGCGGAAGCGCGGAATGGCGCTCCGGAAAAATCCATCTCCTTGCTGGAGGTCTCCGTTGCCGACACGGGCATCGGCATCAACGCCGAAAATCTGGAAAAAGTTTTCGATCCCTTTTTCCAGGTCGAAGGTTCCCGGCAGGGCAAAACCCCCGGTACCGGTCTGGGGCTGCCGCTCAGCCGGAATTTGATCAGATTGCACGGCGGAGACCTGTGGGTCGAAAGCGAAGGGCCGGGTAGGGGAAGCACCTTTACATTCAGGATTCCCGTCACCGAGGACGAAAAGATAGACAGATCCGTCGATTGACGGTCGCTCAGGGAGGAGAATAGGGCCGGTATGGAAAAGAAACGCATTCTGATTGTCGAGGACGATCCCAACAATCTGAAGCTGTTCCGAGACATCCTTCAGTACAAAGGATATGAAACCCTCGAAGCGACTGACGGACAACAGGCGGTGGACATGGCCAGAGCCTGTCGGCCGGACTTGATTCTGATGGATATCCAATTGCCCGTGATGAACGGCATCGAGGCGACGCGGCGGATCAAGGAGGACGAAGCCGCCCGGGACATCCGAATTGTTGCTCTCACGGCTGATGTCATGGACGGCGACGAAGATAGGATGCTTGAGGCGGGGTGCCACGATTATATCGCCAAGCCCGTTCACGTCACGGAATTTCTGAAAAAAATTGCGAGATACTTTGCCGGGCGCGGCCCGGCCGTAAAGGAGTCGTAATGGAGAAAAAACCTCAGATCCTGGTTGTGGACGATGAAGACCGCAACCTGCGTTTGATGGAGGCGGTGCTCCTGCCGCTGGGATACGACGTGGCGTTCGCCCGCAGCGGAGAGGAAGCGCTGGCCCATGTCCGTGAAGCGCCGGTGGACGTCATCCTGCTGGACGTCATGATGCCCGGACTCGACGGCTTTGATGTGGCTCGCATCCTCAAATCGGACGATCGAACCAAAATCATCCCCGTCGTGATGGTGACGGCGCTGCAGGAAGTGGAAGACCGGATCAGGGCGCTCGAGGCGGGCGCCGACGATTTTCTTGCCAAGCCGGTCGATAAAACGGAAATCCGCGCGCGGGTGGCTTCTCTGGTCAAAGTCAAGGCCTACAACGACTTCATGCGTAACTACTCGCGGGAGCTCGAGGCGGAAGTGGCCAGCCGGACCAAAGACCTGCGGGAAGCTTTTGAAAAAATCAAGGCGATGTCGCTGGAAGCCCTCTATCGCCTGACCCGCGCCGCGGAGTACAAGGACGAAGACACGGGCGCCCACATTCAACGCATGAGCCATTATTCGGCCGCCATCGCCAGAACCCTGGGACTCGGCGATCAAACCGTGGAGTACATTCTTTATGCCGCACCGATGCACGACATCGGCAAGATCGGCATTCCGGACCGGATTCTGCTCAAGCCCGGGAAGTTGACTGAAGAAGAATGGATCATCATGAAACAGCACACCACCATGGGCGGACGTATTCTGGAAGGGTCGAAAGCCGGCTATATCCGTTTGGGTGAAGTCGTCGCCCTGACCCATCATGAAAAATGGGACGGCAGTGGCTATCCCCTGGGCCTGAAGGGAGCCAAGATACCGCTGGTGGGGCGCATCGTGGCCATCGCAGATGTTTTCGACGCGCTGATGTCGAAAAGACCTTACAAGGAAGCCTTTTCCCTGGAGAAGTCCCACCGGATCATCCTTGAAGGCCGGGGCAGCCACTTCGATCCCGCCGTGGTCGATGCTTTTTTCGCCTCTGAAAAGGAGCTTGAACGCATCCGGGAAGAATTTCAAGACGATCACGACAGCCATCTTTTCGAGATGAACCGAGAAATTTTAAGTGGAAATCCATAAAAGATCAGGAAGTACGGCAGAAATCCTTTTGCATCCGTGCCAAAGCCCATTCGGGTGTTGACAACGACTTCGAAGTCTTCCGGCAGGGTTGTTCCGAAAAGATTGCGCGTAGGAGGCGCTGGGCTTCAAGTCATTTCTTCCGGGTTGCAAAATTCGGCTTGACATTCATTTTTTGTTTGTGTTAGGGGAGAACCGTAGCACGAAAAAGGATGGAAGAAGTGATGACAAATATTTTAAACAGAAACTGGTGGTGGCAGGCGATGAATGTCTGCCCGTAAGCTCCTGAAAATCACCGAGCATGGGCAGGGAGGCTCCTTCCCGTGACTCGTCAATGGATTAGAAATGCCATGGGAAGAAAAGCCCCGTGGCATTTTTTTTGCCCCGGCTTGGGCCGGGCGCAAAAATCGCTTGCTGAAAGAAAACCAAGAGACATTCTTGTAAAGGAGAGAGAAGAGATGGAACAGGTCAAAACGTTATTGGAAGATCATGAAATACCCAGGCAGTGGTACAATGTCATGGCGGATTTGCCCACGCCGATGAAGCCGCCCCTGCATCCCGGAACGGGCCAGCCGGTCACCCCCCAGGATCTGGCGGCCATTTTCCCCATGAACATCATCGAGCAGGAAGCGTCCAGCCAGCGCTGGATCGACATTCCTGATGAGGTTCTGCAGAAATACCTCCTGTGGAGACCGTCTCCTCTTTACCGGGCGCGCAATTTCGAAAAACTGCTGGGCTGCCCCGTGCAGATCTATTACAAGCATGAAGGCGTGAGCCCCGCCGGATCGCACAAGCCCAATGCGGCGGTCCCCATGGCCTACTATAACCGGGAGGCCGGAACGAAGCGCATGACCACGGAAACCGGCGCCGGCCAGTGGGGTAGCGCCCTGGCGATGGCCTGCCAGATGTTTGATCTGGTGTGCCGCGTGTACATGGTCAAGGTCAGCTATGAACAAAAACCTTACCGCCGCCTGATGATGAACACCTGGGGGGCCGAATGCATTGCCAGTCCCAGCAATCTGACCCAGGCGGGCCGCAATGTCCTGGCCGAGCATCCCGATTCGCCCGGATCGCTGGGCATTGCCATCAGCGAAGCCATTGAAGACGCGGTGAACAGCCCAAATACGCACTACGGCCTGGGCAGCGTGCTGAATCACGTGATCCTCTACCAGTCGATCATCGGTCTGGAAGCGCAAAAGCAAATGCAGAAGCTTGGCCTCTATCCCGATGTGGTCATGGGCTGCTGTGGCGGCGGGAGCAATTTTGCCGGCATTTCCACGCCGTTTGTCTGCGACAAAATTCACGGCAAAGAGGTGAAAATTGTCGGAGCGGAGCCCACGTCCTGCCCCAGCATGACCAAAGGCCCGTTCGCCTATGATTTCGGGGATCTGGCCAAATCCACGCCGCTGCTTCCGATGTACACGCTTGGCCACGACTATATTCCGGCGCCGATTCACGCGGGCGGTCTGCGCTATCACGGCATGGCGCCCATCGTCAGCCATCTGGTCCGCGAAAAACTGATTGAACCCAGAGCCTACGATCAGCTCAAAACCTTTGAAGCGGGCG
>CAZVGQ010000050.1:0-2272 GCA_964626775.1 uncultured Smithella sp.
GGCGCGGCGGGTCTGACCGCGGCCGCCTGGCTTGCCGAACAGGACTTGCGCGTAGCGCTGGTTACCGCCGGAGAGCCGACCGCGTGCCTGTCCACCGGCTGCATTGACGTCTGCTCCCGCGACAACCATCCGCTTGCGGGGATCGCCGGTCTGCCCGATGAACATCCCTTCCATCAGGTCTCCCCGGAGACGCTGAAGCAGTCCCTTGAAGACTTCCGGCGGATGATGGCGGACATGGACATGCCCTACGAAGGGACTCTGGAAGAAAACCGCCTCGTTCTTTCGGCCATCGGCACATTTAAAACCACCTGCCTGGTGCCAGCGACGATGCACGCCTCCCCGCAAAGCGACGAAGAAAGAATTCACCTCATCACTTTCACCGGCCTCAAGGATTTTTACCCCGGCTACATTTTGTCCCGCTTTCCCAACGCTTCCTTTTCCGCTTACGATGCCGGCGTTTCCACCACCATGGGCATCGCCGCCCATTTTGAGGACGGCGCCTTTCTGGAAACCTTTCTGCTGTGGCTGGAGCGGCAGAAAATTCGCGAAGACAAGATTGCCTTCCCCGCCGTGCTGGGCCTGGAATCTGCGTTCTCCATCCTGAAGCAAATCGAATCCCGGCTGGAGCGTCCCGTCTTTGAAATCCCCACCCTTCCGCCGTCAATGCCCGGAAGAAGGCTGTTTAACGCCATGAAGGACCATCTGCGACGCCGGGGAGGCATGATCTACTGGAACTGGCCGGTTGTCGGCGTCGAAAAATCGGGCCGCCAGATTGAAGCGGTCACGACCGAGGCGCAGGGCAGGCCCAACAGCCTCAACGCACGGGCTTTTATCCTTGCCACCGGCTCCTTTGTCGGCGGGGGGCTTTACGCAAAACGGGATCGGATCGTGGAAAAGGTTTTTGATCTGCCGGTCTTTGCGCCGGAAAACCGGGATGACTGGTTTGAACAGGATTATTTTTCCATGAACCACGGCATCGGCCAGGCGGGCATTGCCGTGGATGACGCGTTTTGCCCGGCAGGCAGCCCCTGGAACAATATTTTTGTCTGCGGTTCGATTCTGGCCCGCACGGAAACGCTGAAAAACGGCTGCGGACACGGCTTTGCGATCGCCACGGGACGGGCCGCGGCCCGATCCTGCCTGGAGAGGCTGAAATGACGTTCGAGTATTGCATCCGCTGCACGATTTGCGTGGAAAACTGCCCCGTGTTCCGGGTCCAGCCGGAATTTCCCGGCCCCAAGCAGGCGGGGCCCGACGCCCAGCGCTTTCGCATCGGCCGAGAAAAATCCATCGACGATTGGGTGCTTCTTTGCAGCCAGTGCAAACGCTGCGAAATGGCCTGTCCCTGCGGCGTGGAGCCGGCGCAAATCATTCTTCGGGTGCAGCAGCGCTACGGCATGGAGCATCCCCACTCGCCTGCGCACCTGCTCTTTGCCAACAACTATTACCTCTCTGCGCTCGGATCGATGACGGCGCCGCTGGCCAACCGGATGGCCGCCACCAAAATCGGCAAAAAAATCCTCGGGCAAATGGGCATCGCGACCTATATCCCCTTCCCCAAATTCAGCTTCAAAACCCTGCGCGGGGAAAAGAAAACACGCAGCCGCGGAAACCGGAAGGTCGCTTTCTTCTATGGCTGCTTCATCAACTTCTACCGGCCCGACATCGGAAGAAAAATCATTCGAATGCTTCAGTCCTTTCAAATCAATGTTGTCCTGCCTCCCCAGGTGTGCTGCGGACTGCCCGCGCTGGGAAACGGCAACCTGGCGCTGGCGCGAACCTTTGCGCAAAGAAACGTCGCTTCCCTTTCCAATTATATCGACGCGGGATACGATGTCATCTATACCTGCACCTCCTGCGGCTTGTGCCTGTTGCAGGATTATCAGGGGATTCTGGATATTCCCGAAGCGAAAAAAATCGCGGAAAACAGCTACGACCTGCATGAATACCTGCTTAAGCTGATCGCGGAGCGCGAAATCTCTCCCGTCTTCCGGGAAGTCAAACGCGCGCTGGCCTACCACATTCCCTGTCACCTGCGCGCGCTGAAAATCGGCTACCCGGCCGCCGATCTGATGAAGCGGATTCCGGGGCTGGACGTAGCGATTCTCGATGACGCCTGCTGCGGGCTCTCCGGCAGCTACGGGTTCAAGAAAACCAACGAGGCCACGGCTTGCGAACTGGGCGCGCGGGCCGTATCGCTCGTCCGCAAAACCGGGGCGGAGGCGATTGTCGCCGATTGCGGATCGTGCCGCATGCAGCTTTCCGGCCTTTC
>CAZVGQ010000050.1:2372-4766 GCA_964626775.1 uncultured Smithella sp.
GAAATGGCCACGCAGGGATTGCGCGCCGCCTACGTGCCGATGTATGAAAAAGAACTGGTGACGATGTGGAAATATATTATCAAGGACGCCGCCGTCAAGGTCCTGCTCGTCTCCAAACCCGAGATTCTGGAGAAGGTGAAAAATTTCCCCGCGGAAATTCCAACACTCCAGCATATCTATCTGATTGAAGGCACGGGGGACAAGACAATGGCCGCCCTGGAGAAAAAAGGCGCCGAAAAGCCCGTTGCCTCGCAGAAGCCCAAATACTCCGATGTCGCCGTCCTGATCTACACTTCGGGAACCACCGGCGAGCCCAAGGGGGTGCTTCTTTCCCACGGCAATCTGGCGGAAAACGTCAAGGCCGGGCTGGCCTGGTTTTTGAACCTGACCGAGCAGAGCCGCTGCATTTCCATGCTTCCCTGGGCGCACTCCTTCGGCATTACGGCGGACCTGCACGCGTTTATGCTGCGCGGAGGCTCCATCGGCATCATGGGGTCGGTCGAAACATTGATCGACGATCTGCCCAAGATCCAGCCGACGTTCATGATCACCGTGCCGAGGGTATTCAACAAAGTCTATAACGGCGTCTGGGCCAAAATGCGCGAAGAAGGCGGGCTGAAACTGAAGCTCTTTGAAGCAGCGCTGGCAGCCGCAAAGCAAAAACGGGAAACAGGTAAAGCCGGTCTGAAATACAAGCTTCTGGATAAAATTGTCCTGGCCAAGATACGGGAGCGATTTGGAGGACGCCTCGACAACGCGGTAACCGGCAGTGCCCCGATGAACGTGGAAATCGCGAAATTTTTTATCGACGTGGGAATTCCGACTTACGACGCTTACGGGCTCAGCGAAACGTCTCCGGCCATTACCATCAATTCGCCGTTAATGGGAAATCGTCTGGGCTCCGTCGGAAAACCGATTAACAAAACCAAAGTCGTGATCGACCGGTCACGGACGGGAGACAGCGGCGACGACGGCGAAATCATCTGCTTCGGCCCCCAGTGCATGATCGGCTACCACAACAAACCGGAAAAAACAAAAGAAGTGATCGTGGAAATGAACGGAATGCGCGGCGTGCGCACCGGAGACCGGGGACGTCTCGACGACGACGGGTTTCTGTTCATCACGGGCCGCTTCAAGGAAGAATACAAGCTGGCCAACGGCAAATACATCCACCCGGACGCCGTTGAACTGGAAATGAAGGTCCTGCCCTGGATCCTGAACGCCATGATTTACGGCGCCGGTCAGGAATACAACGTGGGTCTGATTGTTCCCGACATGAAACTGCTCAAGCAGATGGCCGAAAAGCTGAACCTGTCTGTGGAACCGGAGAGCCTGTTTGATCCCACCAATCCCGCCGGCCGCAATTTCAAGGAATTGCTGACCGCCGAGGTGCAGAATCATTTGAGAAAAACGATCGGGTCTTATGAAATTCCCCAGAAATTCGCCTTCATCCTGGAGGATTTCACGCTGGAAAGCGGAATGCTCACGCAGACCATGAAGCTCAAGCGTCAGGCGGTCATGGATAAATACGGGGATCTGCTCAACAGTCTGTACAAGGAATAAAGGGAAGCACCCGGCGCGAGCCAAACGCAAACCGGGCAAAGCATTGGGGCAAAATTTCGTGGAGGCAGTCCGTCGGACTGCCTCCATTTTTTATGATTTGATCAGCATCGTCGCCGGATCGAGCAGCAGGGCATCCTGCCGGGAATCGGGCGACTGGCCCTTGAGGGCTTTGATATACACTTCGGGTCCCTGGGAAGACAACTGCACCAGCACATCAAAAAGATCCGCCACATGCAGGAAGGAAAGAGGCAATCCATCTTCTTTGGGCGGTTCATGACGATGCGTGTGAACGGTGCACCAAATGCGCATGGCGTATTTTCCGGCCATTTCCTTTAATTCCACCAGCAGCCCCCGCCCGGATTCATCAAACTTCAGACCGTCCAGAATAACGGTGTGCGGCTTGAAAATATTCTGCTGCATCAGGTCGGCCAGACGCTCCTCCAGCTTTGGAACGCTGAATCCTTCCACCCGGAAGGTCATGATAAACCGGTAATGGAGC
The DNA here is from genome assembly GCA_964626775.1 of uncultured Smithella sp. Classification (GTDB taxonomy): domain Bacteria; phylum Desulfobacterota; class Syntrophia; order Syntrophales; family Smithellaceae; genus UBA8904. The sequence continues at coordinate 4,435 of CAZVGQ010000050.1, forward strand.
ATGTTTTCCCAGTATTGGGCAATTTCCGCGGAATCATATTTTGAGGCCATGTCGTTGAATAATTCGCGGTACCATAGGTCCACTTTGCTGACCGCGTCGTTCAGGCTGACATGCAGCACGGGCTGTTCATGCATCATGGCGTGCAGCGCCGTCTGTACGAGCAGCGCCGTTTTGCCGACGCCGGCGTGGGCCAGAACCGCGCCCAATCCTCCGTCGGCCAGGATATATTCCCTTTCGAATCCCAGGTTCAACAGCGGATTTCTCTCTATGATTTCTTTCCTGATCATCATCATGTCCTCATACGTTAAATGGATGACATTGTCTTCCCGTCT
>CAZVGQ010000050.1:4866-7852 GCA_964626775.1 uncultured Smithella sp.
CCGCTTCCAGGGCGATTTTCTCCGCAATCGACTGCGGCACCTGGCGGTAAAGGGCAAATTCCATGGTAAACTGCGCCTTGCCCTGCGTCGCGGATCGAAGGATGGTAGAAAAACCGAACATTTCCCCCAGCGGCACCTGAGATTCAATAACGCACATGACGCCTTCGTCCTGCGAACCGATGATCATGCCGCGCCGCTGATTGAGGAGCCCCATCACCGACCCCTGAAATTCCGTCGGCGATTCGACGACGACTTTCATGATCGGCTCGTGAACGACGGGTTTGGCGCGCAAATAGGCGTCCCGAAAGGCGCCGCGGGCAGCCGCCTGAAAGGCCATGTCCGAGGAATCCACGGCGTGCGATGCGCCGTCATCGATCACGACTTTCACGCCGGTAATCGGAAACTCCAGCTTGGGCCCTTTGGCCATACTCTGCCGGAAGCCCTTTTCGCACGCGGGAATATACTGCGTGGGAATGGCGCCGCCGAATATCTTGTTTTCAAAAACAAATTCTGTGTCGCTGATCGGTTCGATATAGCCGGCAATGCGTCCGAACTGTCCGGAGCCGCCGGTCTGCTTTTTATGCGTGTAGTTGAAATCGGCCCGCTGCGTAATGGTTTCACGGTAAGCTACCCGGGGATTGCCTGTGGTCACTTCCGCGTTGTATTCGCGCTTCATCCTCTCGACATAGATGTCCAGATGCAGCTCGCCCATGCCTTCAATGATGGTCTCGTTGGTTTCCGGATCCACATGGGTCTTGAACGTCGGGTCCTCCTTGGAGAAGCGGTTCAGGGCTTTGGACATGGCCATTTGCGCCTTGTTGTCTTTCGGCACGATCGCCAGCGAAATGACCGGCTTGGGCACGTACATCGAGGTCATGGTCATATTGATCCCCGGCGACACAAACGTGTCTCCCGACGAGCATTCGATCCCGAAAAGAGCTCCGATGTAACCGGCGCGCAAAAAATCGACGTCTTCCATCTGATCGGCGTGCATCCGGACGACGCGGCCGACTTTGACTTTCTTGCCGTTGCGAACGTTCACGATGGTCGCGCCTTTTTCGATGGTCCCTTCATAAACGCGGATATACGTAAGCTGTCCGTACTGGCCGTCTTCCAACTTGAATGCCAGCGCAATGATCGGCTTTTCCGGATCGCCGGTCAGAACGACCGGCTCTTCATGTTGATTCATGTCCAGGGCGACATTCTCCACTTCCGACGGGGCGGGAAGCAGATAGGTCACTCCGTCAAGCAGGGGTTGAATCGCTTTGTTTTTATAAGCGGATCCCATGTAAACCGGGGTCAACTCCCTCTTCAATGTCCCTCTGCGCAGGGCGGCGTAAAGAAGCTCGGTGGAAATTTCCTTCTCCTCCAGAATCGCTTCCGTCAGTTCGTCGGAAAACAGGGATGCGGCGTCAACCAGCGCTTCTCTTTTGGCGGCTGCTTCAGCCCGCAGATGCGGCGGAATGTCCTCCACGCGGACCTCTTCGCCGCTTTCTCCGTCAAAATAAACGGCCTTCATCGCCACCAGATCGACCACGCCTTCCAGTTCTGTTTCCAGACCGACGGGAATCTGCATGGCCACGGCGTTATGCCCCAGTTTGGTTCGAAGCTGTTCAATAACCCGGAAAGGATTGGCGCCGCTGCGGTCGCATTTATTGATAAACGCGATGCAGGGGACCTTGTAGCGCTTCATCTGCTGATCGACGGTGATGGACTGGGACTGCACGCCTCCGACGGAGCACAGAACCAGAATCGCGCCGTCCAGCACACGCAGGGATCTTTCCACTTCGATGGTGAAATCCACGTGGCCCGGCGTATCGATAATGTTGATTTCATGGCCCTTCCATTCGCAATAGGTTGCCGCGGAGGCAATCGTGATGCCTCTTTCCTTTTCCAGGTCCATGGAATCCATGGTCGCGCCCACACCGTCTTTGCCCTTCACGTCATGAATCGCGTGAATTCTCTTGGTATAAAACAGAATCCTCTCGCTGAGCGTGGTCTTACCGGAGTCGATATGCGCACTGATTCCGATATTGCGTATTTTCTGATCGTCAAACTTCATGGTGCTTCCCTTTCACAAAATGGCCGCCCGGATTCTACGAAAAAAAATTCCCCGCACTTGGAAGAGTCTCTGCCAGATGGGGGATCCACCGTAATCGAGCCTTAAGAATAAGGGTGGCCTTGTATAGGTTTAGTGTTCGTTTGTCAAGAAAATGTTTTATTTTACGGCCAATTCGCTCATCGTGGCCGAGAATGGCTGTGGATAAATGAAAATTTTTCAAATGCCTGTACGTTGCTTTTCCGCTTCGATCTTTTTAATGGATTATGCCGGCGATGAATTGTATTATACAGTTTAAATAAATAAACTCAACCGTCAAAATAAAAATGTTCATAAAAAAATTTTATTCCTATAATAATAATTATTTATACTGTATAATTTATCTTGACATTTATATTATTGTACTGTATAAGCAAGTTGTCGTCTCAACAAAAAGGCTTTTTGTTCAATTAATCATTGTACTGTACAGGTGACTATGATGAATGACAGAGCAGCGAAAGGGGTCGGATGGATCAGCAGCCTGGATATTATAAACAAAACAGGAATATCCAGGGCAACCCTAAACAACTACATTAAAATGAACCTTCTGCCCCGCCCGACCGTCAAAAAACCGAAGGAAACAGACGTTCGCGCCCGCATGCTCGGCTATTTTCCGGAGTCCGTCATCGATGTAATCTTACAAATCAAAGAAATGAAGAACAAAGGATTCTCCATGAACGTAATCTCCGAACAATTGCGGCTATCTGAAGCCATCCAGGTCGAAGAAGAAGCCTCCATTCCAGATGAAATCAAAGCGGACACAAACACCAATGAAGATGAAGCCCCTCCAACGGAAGGCCCTCCCTCTCCGGCCGTTTTGGAGAGTTCCCGGAATGCGCTGAAAGTTACCATCAGCGATATCCCCTGCCCTGCTTATTTGCTGAACAA
>CAZVGQ010000051.1:0-7775 GCA_964626775.1 uncultured Smithella sp.
TATCTGAAAGACAAGGTCGCCAAATGGTGGATTCCCGACGAAATTGTTTTCCTGCCGGAGCTGCCCAAGACCAGCGTGGGCAAGTTCGACAAGAAGAAACTGCGGGCAACGGTACTGCCGGAGGTTTTGAAAAAGAAGCAGCAGGCGTAAAGGCCTGTCTACAGGAGGGGAAAGGGAGTCTTCACCGCTTTTTGCGGAAGATCAGCCTGATCGGGACTTTGTCGAAGCCGAACTCGGAGCGGATGGAATTCATCAGGTAGCACTCGTAGGAGAAGGGGACGCCTTTGGCGTGGGGGACAAAAAAGATGAACGTGGCCGTTTGGCAGAATGACCGCTGTTTGTCCCATGGGAAGACTCACTTGAAGCGAGCCCGTCCCTTCTTGATCTTCCTGTAAATTGTAGAGGGATTGATCCCCAGAAGCTCGGCAGTCTCTTCGATGCTGCCGGACTCCTGATAAGCCCGTTTGAAAAGGATCTCCTCCACTTTTTCTATCGCCTCTTTCAGCGGCATCAGGCGGGCAATGGAAATACCTTCTTCCTGCCCCGGTGCTTTCTTTATTTCCAGCTGATTGACCAGCTCGTATTCCGCATCGCCGACCTCGTCCGAACCGGCGATGACGAGCAACCTCTCGATGACGTTTTTCAATTCCCGCACATTGCCGGGCCAGTCGTAGTGGTAGAAACGGGGAATGAGCGAGTTGGTGATCCTGATATCGGTCCCGTACTTCAGATTCAGGCTTTTCAGAAAGTAGCGGATAAGGGGCAGGATATCATCGCGCCGGTCCCTCAAAGGTGGAATATAGATTGGGACAACGCTCAATCGGTAGAAGAGATCGCGTCGGAATGCTGTTCCATCCATGAGTTGTTCCTTGGAAAGATTGGTCGAAGCGATGATCCTTACGTCGGTAGCGATGGTTTTATTGGAGCCCACCCGCATAAACTCATGCTCCTGAATGACGCGCAGCAGTTTGCTCTGCATCCCGAGGGGGAGTTCGCTGATTTCGTCCAAAAATAGGGTTCCCTTTTCTGCTTCGTCGAACAAACCTTTGCGTCCCCCCTTTTTTGCCCCGGTGAAGGCCCCTTCCTCATAGCCGAAGAATTCAGATTCCAGAAGCTCGGAAGGAATGGCGGAACAGTTGACGCCGACAAACGGACCCTGTGCCCGGTTACCCGATTGGTGAATCATCTTCGCGATCATTTCTTTCCCCACGCCGGATTCCCCCCAGAGGAAAACCGGCGAATCGAATTTGCCCGCTTTGACCGCAACCTGAGCCACCCTCTTCATCTGTTCGCTGGAATAGACGATCTTGTCACGCCCGAGAAGGACCTCGAGAGAATTCAACCTTTTGTAATACTGGTCCTTCAGTGTCTCCGAGCTGGACAGGTCACTCTCCAACTGGATCATGCGGGTGACGTCCCGTCCCGTGCTGACCACCTTCTTTATCTTACCGTGTTTGTCAATAAAGGGGATGCTTTGATACTGGAGGGTTATCCCCGATCCATAGGTGACTTTCGTGCTCATCGGCTTTTTCGCTTTCAGAGCATTCAAGGAGGCCGCGTCCGACAGCGCGTGCTCTGCAACGAGATCATGCAGGTCCCTGCCGATCCATTCCTTGGCGTCTACCCCGATATACTTAGACAGGGTGTCATTGAGGTGCTCCAATACCCCGTCCTGGTCCACAATCCCGATCGCCACGTCAATGTGATCCAGGAAGGTGTCGAAATCCATCAGCTTCATGATATCTGCTGTATCGAACAGATAGAAATGGCCTTTTTTATTTCCATCAAGCCCAACTGGGAAAACCGTGATCCGGCGGTTCACTTTCCCTATTGTGATGCTTCGCGGACCCCATAACGGCTCAGAGGACTCCTCTTTTCCGAACAGGGGGTCAATTTCGGCAATGGAGCCAATGGAAGGAAAGCCGGCAGTTTGCAGCATCGATTCCGCGGGGCTGTTCATCATGAGAATGCGGCCTTCTCTGTCCGCGAGCAGTACAGGATTGATCATCTGTTTTAAAACATCTTCTTCGATCGCTATCACGTGTTCCCCTTTAACCAGACATGAACATTTCTGGAAATATTTATTTTTTGCAACGTGCAAGATATTTTTGCATAAAGCAAGTGTTTTCAGGCGTCAAAAAGGCGTCATTTTAACAAAACACAATGAAATCATATTACTAGAAAACAGGCATAGCTGTTGCACTAAGCGAGAGTGACTCTACAAAAAAAGGAGAAAACAAAATGACAATCCGTTTCGACGAACGCGTGGCAATTGTGACCGGCGCCGGTGCCGGGCTGGGCAGAAGTTATGCACTGGAACTTGCCGCCCGTGGAGCGAGGGTGGTGGTAAACGATCCCGGCGTTCTCCCCGACGGATCATCCCGCGCCATGAAGGTCGCCCAAGAGATCCAAGCGCTGGGCGGTCAGGCGATCTCTAATTTTGACAGCGTGGGGGAGAGGGATTCTGCAGGGAAGATCGTTGCCGCCGCCATGGATAATTTCGGACGGTTGGACATTCTGATCAACAACGCGGGAATTCTCAGGGATAAGAGCTTTCTCAAGATGCCCCTCGACGATTTCGAAGAAGTGTTGCGAGTCCATCTTCTCGGTAGCGTCTATCTTACGAAATCAGCTTTCCCGATTATGCAAAACGCAAAATACGGGAGAATCCTGCTGACCACTTCCACGGCCGGCCTCTACGGCAATTTCGGGCAGACCAACTACGCCGCGGCCAAGCTCGGCTTGGTCGGATTGATGAACGCACTGAAACTTGAGGGAGCAAAATACGATATTTCCGTAAACACCATCGCCCCCATTGCCGCAACGGGAATGGCTGGCGGGACTTTTCCGGTGGAGATTGCAGACAGGATCAAACCCGAACTGGTGGCGTCGATGGCCCTTTATCTCGTCTCCGACCAATGCCGGTCAACGGGGAAGATTCTGTCCGCCGGGGGTGGTTACTATTCCTGCGTGCAAATGAACGAGGGAAGCGGTGTGCGCTTTGCAGCCGGTGCAGCCGTCACGGTGGAACAGATTGCCGGGAGTTTCCCCGAAATCATCTCCATGAAAGATGCGCGTTATTATGAAAATGCCACAGAAAACGTCATCAACATCCTGTCTTCTCTTGTTGGGAAATGATCGGACACCGAGGCGGATTATCATCAAACTATTACAAGATATAAGGAGGTTTTATGAAAGATAGAATCTATGTCATCGGTGTGGGCATGACTCCCATCGTCAAACAGGACGGCGGTTCTTTTGAAAAACAATGCGACATTGCCATTTCCGAGGCCATGGAAGACGCGGGCCTGAGTCCTAAAGGTGATCAGGATGCCATCGGCGGCATTTGGTACGGCAACTGCGCCCAGGGAATGCTCACAAGCCAGCACTGCATCCGCGGCCAGGTGATCCTGCGGCGGCTCGGCTTTGAGAGGATGCCTGTTGTCAATGTTGAGAACGCCTGCGCGACGGCCTCCACGGCCTTGAACCAGGCGATCCATTATGTGATGGCGGGTGGGTCCGACCTGGCCCTTGCCGTTGGCATCGAAAAGGTGTTGCCCGATCTCAATAACCTGGAGGACCTTCCGGAAATCGTAGCCGCGCTTCCCTACATGACGCTTTCCGCTTTCTGGATGGGGAGCGAGCAGGATAGGAAGAGACTGTACATAGAGAAATGGCGGAAAGAAAAATCGGAGGTCCTCGGGATTCCCTATGAGGAGACAAATGTCGGGGGAGACCGGAGTCCCTTTATGGACTACTATGCCGTGAAGGCGATGAAGGTTATGAAGAAATACGGCTACACGCAGGAACAACTGGCCAGAGTTTGCTCCAAAACCCATCATCACAGCACAATGAATCCCAAGGCCCAGTACCGCAAAGAAATATCCTGGGAACAAGTCATGGCCGACAAACCCATTACCTACCCACTGACCCGTCCCATGTGCGCGCCCACGGGTGAAGGCTGTGCCGCGGCCATTGTCTGTTCTGAAAAATACCTCAGAGAACACAATAAAATTAAGGATCCGGTTGAGGTCCTCGCGTCGGTCCTGGTTTCCGGACGAAGTCGGGGAGACTATGATCAGGATATTTCGGGCAGAGGCGCCGAGATTGCCTTTCGTCTGGCAGGATTACAGCCGAAGGATATCGATGTCCTTGAGCTGCATGATGCGACTTCCTTCGGAGAAATTTATCAGACGGCCCAGGCCGGTTTCTGCCGATCGGAAGACGCGGGAGTTTACTGCTCCTCCGGCGCAACGTCTCTGGGCGGTGAACTGCCGACCAATGTCAGCGGAGGCCTGATTTCGCGCGGCCATCCGGTCGGCTGCACCGGCCTTGCTCAAGCCTACGAATTGGTCACCCAACTGCGGGGACGTGCAGGCGAGAGGCAGGTGAAAGGGGCGAAAATCGGCATGCAGCTCAATGGCGGCGGCCTGATCGGCGTCGAAGAAGCGGCCCTGGGGGCTCATATTTACCGCAAAGCAGAATAAACAATATTGCAAAGATTTATCTAAGGAGAAAGACAATGGGAAATACATTACCTTTACAAGGGATCAAAGTCCTCGATTTCAGTACTTATGCAGCAGCACCGATCTGCGCAATGACGCTCGCGGACTGGGGAGCGGATGTGATCAAAATCGAATCGCTGTCAGGCGACATGTTCCGTTATTTTGGTTTCATCATGGCGTGTCCGGTTCAGGACGACGATAATATTCAGTTTGAAATGGATAATCGCAATAAACGGGGCATCTCCCTGAATCTGAAAACCGACGAGGGAAAAGAAATCATCCATAAACTGCTGCAAACGGCGGATGTTCTCGTCACGAATTACCGCCCCAAGGCGCTTGCGAGTCTCGGGTTGGATTACGAAACAGTCTCCGGAAAAAACCCCCGACTTGTATATGCTTACTTAAACGGATATGGCGACGTCGGCCCGGATAAAGAGAAACCGGGATTTGATCTGTCCGCCTATTTTGCCCGTTCCGGAATCCTGGTTGAAATGCCGGAACCGGGTAACCCTCCCCTGCCGGCTCTGGCAGGATTTGGAGACCATCCAACGGGCACCATTCTGGCCGGAGGCATCTGCGCCGCCCTCCTGCAGCGAGAAAAAACCGGAAGGGGATGCAAGGTGCAGACCTCTCTTTTCAATACCGCCCTGTGGAACCTTCAGCTGAATATTGCCGCCGCCAACAACAACGCGCACCTTTCCGAGGAGGAATATAACAAGATCAGGACAAAGCGAAGACAACCCCGCTCCGGCTTGATGAATACTTATCAATCAAAGGAAGGTCGATGGATTACGGTGATGGCCCTGGAATACGACCGCTACTGGAAACCCTTCGCTGAACTGGTGCTGCAGCGCCCGGAGCTCGCGGATGATCCGCGTTTCAATAATCAAGCGGCGGGGTTTCAGCATGGGGAAGAACTGGCGGCTCTCATTGACGAAACATTTGGTAACTTAACAGAGCATGAAATCGTTACGCGGCTGAAAAAGGCCGATATTGCACACGAAGTGAACCTCCGCTGGAAAGAGCTCAAGAACGATATCCAAGCCTTGGAAAACGGTTTTATTATCGAACACAAGATGCCGAGCGGACGCACGGATTGGGTCATGGGCAATCCCGTGCGTTTCAATGGCGAGAAAACATCGATCCGCAGATCTTCACCACGCCTGGGCGAACATAATGACGAGATCCTCTCCGATCTGGGGTACAGCGCCGAAAAGATTACCGCATGGCGGGCCAATAGGATCATCAAGTAGATACTAAAAGAAATAATTTCTTTCCGTGAGTTGTCTGCCATGAAGCCCGGACGTTCGCGGGAAGGCGTTGGGATCATGACAACATTCTGATTTCAAGGGGTAAAGAAATCATGGAAAAAGCATCCGTCATCCTCATATCCGGTTGTTCATCGGGAATTGGCTTGGCATTGGCCTGCGAGTTTGCGTCCCGCGGTTGCCGGGTGTTTGCCACGGCGCGAAAGCCGGAGGCAATCGAATTCCTGAAGAAAGAAAAGATGGAAACCGCCGCGCTCGATGTAACGGATTCCGATTCCATCGAGTCCTGCGTTCGTGAAGTCATCGGCAAAGCCGGAAGAATCGATGTGCTGGTTAATAATGCCGGTTATATGCAGATGGGGCCGGTTATCGATATATCCACCGATGACATGAGGCGTCAGTTCGATACCAACGTTTTCGGGGCGGCAGCTTTAACCAGGGCTGTTGCCCCGCATATGATAAAAAAGAGGTCCGGCCTGATCGTCAATATCGGCAGTGTGTCGGGCGTATGCGCCACGCCTTTTGCCGGCGTGTATTGTGCGACGAAAGCCGCCTTGCATCTGCTTTCGGATTCCTTACGGATGGAGCTGGCGCCCTTCAATATTTCGGTTGTTGTGGTTCAAGTCGGCGCCATCAAGTCCAATATTGGGGAATCCGCCATAAAGAACATCATTGAAGCAAAAAATTCCGCCTATGCCCCGCTAATCGAATATATCAAAGCGCGGGCGGTCGTCTCGCAGAAAAACCCGACACCGGCCGAAGAATTTTCAAAGGCGCTCGTCGACAAGCTATCCCGGGCAAAGATACCCAAAATTATTCGTATCGGCAAGGAATCCATACGGATGCCGTTCTATAAAAAACTGCCGGTGGATCTGGTTGACCATCTCATGAGCAAAGTATTCGGACTGGATAAACTGAAATAATAGGACTTCGGAAAGTAAAGAAAGGAGAATACCTTGGAAATTAAGAATTGCACATTCATGATAACAGGCGGCGCTTCCGGACTCGGGGCCGCGACGGTTAGGCAAATCGTTAAGGCCGGAGGAAATGTTGCCATTTTCGATATGCAACAGGAAAAAGGCGCCGCTCTGGCTGCCGAACTGGGAGATAAAGTTATTTTTTGTTTAACAGATGTCACCCAGGAAGAAAGTGTCAATGACAGCATTGCCAAAGCTAAAGAGCAATTCGGCGCCCTTCATGGCTTAGTCAATGCCGCCGGTTGTGGCTGGACGGAACGAACCGTATCGAAAAAAGGCGCTCATTCCCTTCCTGTCTTTGAACAAATCATCCGTCTGAACCTTCTGGGCACTTTCAATGTCGCGAGCAAGGCGGCGCAGGCAATGAGTGAAAATGCGCCGAATGACACAGGCGAGCGGGGTGTGATCGTCAATGTGGCAAGTGTCGCCGCCTTTGATGGTCAGATAGGACAGGTGGCCTACGCGGCCTCGAAAGGCGCGGTGGTCAGCATGGCCCTGCCGATGGCTCGAGACATGGCGGTTATGGGGATTCGCGTTATGACGGTCGCCCCGGGAATGTTTCAAACTCCGCTACTGGCGACGCTGCCACCAGATGCGCTGAACGCATTAAACGCTTCAGTCCCTTTTCCTAAAAGAATCGGCGAACCCGAAGAATTCGCCATCCTGGTGGAACACATTATTCGAAATCCGTATTTAAACGGAGAAGTGATCAGGCTCGACGGCGCCCTCCGAATGGCGCCGAAATAGTGAAAAAATTCCTTTGGGGGAGGGTTAAAATCAGAAAGATCTTGTTGAGGTTAGATGCCACGAAGCAATCAGAAAGTAGATTCTGGTTAGCGAAGCCTGCTGATGTTTTCTGGCAAATATGTTGAATTCAACCATGACAACAACCTTTAAGCTAGGAGGACACAGATGAGTATGGAAAATGGTACAAAGGAATTTGCCATCAGCAGGTTAGCGGCCTGGTATATCGTCATCATATGTTCACTTCTTTACACGGTCAATTATATGGATCGCCAGGTCTT
>CAZVGQ010000052.1:0-7621 GCA_964626775.1 uncultured Smithella sp.
CGGAAGCAGCCGGCCGCCTTCATGGGTCCCAGCGTGTGAGAGCTGGAAGGGCCCGGGCCGATTTTGAAGATGTCGAATACCGATGTCGCAATCACGTTCATGACGATGGCCTTTCCCGGCGGCCGATCAGCCATTTCTTCTGCAGATCTTCCATGTGGCCGCTTTTGATCAGTTTGTCCAGCGCACGGTCGATCTCACGGCCAAGCGCTGCATTTTCTTTCCGGTAGGCAATGGCGTATTGCTCCTGTTCACCGAGCGGAATGGATCGCCCTTTGGCGAGCCCCCGGGCCAGCCACTCGTCGATGATGGGCTTGTCAAAGACGACGGCGTCCAGCGCGCCTTCGTTGAAAAGCTCCAGCAGATCGGTGGAAACGTCGAGCCTGAGCAGGCGATAGCCGGAAAGCTGCTTCATGTAGGAATCGCCGGTCGAACGTTCCTTGACACCAATCGCCTTTCCCCGCAAATCCTCCAGGGAGGCGGCCTTGCCGTCCGGATGCACCAGCAGTGCCAGAGACCCCTGACGATAGCTTCGGGAGAAGTTCGTCCACCGGCTGCGCTCCGGGGTCACCGTCAGTTCACCGACGGCGACATCGGCCAGATCTTTTTCCAGGGCCAGGTGAATATGCTCGAACGCTGTGGGGCGGAAGGCGATCCGATACCCCATCTCCCCGGCGACCGCCTGGATCGTGTCGATGGCCAGCCCCGCCGGTTTGCCCGTTTCGTCCTCAAAGGCAATGGGCGGATTGGAGGTTTCAACCGCGACCCGCAGCACCGGCCGGGTGTCGATGAACTTCGGAGTAATCAGAAGAACGGCAAGGATAATCGCCGTCCCTCCCAGAACGAGATATTTCTTGCTGACCGCAAAACCTTCAAAGCGGGGCAACCCGCGGGTCATGCCGTACAGGACCGGAATTCCGGCCAGCGTCAGGACCAGCGAAACCGCGGCATTCACGGGCTGGCTCAGGACCATGCCGTACATGATGTAGAGGGCGCCGCCGATGGCGACAAGCGGCGTCACGGGATAAAAGGGCACTTTGTAGTTACGGACCGCGTCGGGAAATCGCTTCCGGGCGATAAACACGGCGGCGAAGGTCATCATGTAGAAAATCCAGATCGCAAACATGGCCATGTCGGTCAGGCGGTCGGCGTCGAGCATTCGGAAATAGATGAAGGACAGGAGCACCAGGAGAATGCCGGCGTTCACGGGCGTCTTGCTGTCCGGTTCGATCCGGCTCAGGGCGCCCGAGCCGGGGAGCTGATTGCGTTCGGCCATCGTGAACACGATGCGCGAGAGAGTCATCACATAGCCGTTGAGTCCGCCGACAATCGACACCATGATGCCCACGGAAATCAGATTGCCGCCGTAGAGTCCGAAAAGCTTTTGAGCGGCAATCGCGGAGGCGTCATGGCCCAGGGCGACCATCTCGGAAGGCGATAAAACCTTGAGCAGGGCGACGTTGATGACGATGTACACGACGGACAGAAAGATCAGCCCGCCGACGACGGCCCGCGGCAGGACTTTGCCGGGATTCTTCATTTCTCCAGCCACCGACGCCACCTGCGCCCAGCCGTCGTAGGCAAAAAGCGTGGCGATGACGGCGACGGAGAAGGTCGCGGATGCGGTGACTCCGGTCGAGAGGTTCAGCACATGGCCGTTGCCTTTCCAAAGGCCGAAGACGGCGAGCAGAACGATGGGGATCAGCTTGCAGACTGTCGCAAGCACCTGCAGGTAGCCCGCCTGCTTGACGCCGACGCTGTTGACAAACAGGACAAATGCCATCACGGCCAGACCGATGACGGGAAGGTAGTGGTCCGGAATGCCGAACAGGAGGCAGAAAACGGAGCTGAAATAGCCGGCCAGCGCGCCGATCGTCGCGGGTCCGAAGATGAAGGTCAGCATCCAGCCGTACAGATAGGCGACTTTGGGGCCGTAGATTTCTTCCAGGTAAACATAGACGCCGCCGGTGCGGGGATACAGAACTCCCAGCTCGCAAAGCGTGAGGCCTCCGGCCATGCTGAACACCGCTCCGATCACCCAGGCCGCCAGCGCCCAAGAGGAATCACCCGCCGCGGCCATGACCGCGGGCGGTTTCATGAAAGCGCCGGCGCCCAGCACCATCCCGACCACGATGGCGAGAGCGCTCACCAGTCCTATGTCTTTTTTCAGTTCGGCCGGCCTGTTCGTTTCATCATTCGCCATGAGATTCTCCTGAGGATCCTGCATCAGCGCGGGTAGCCCTAGCCTTGTGCCGTCGTATCTCGCCTTCATCCCGGATTCACGGGCAACGATTTTACGGTTTACTTTTCTCCACTTCGCGGACCGTCCGGGCTATTTGGCCGCTCAACTGCTCCAGCGCGCGGCTGTGCGCCGCGACCAGTTCCGGGTAACCGTCCGCGCGAACCGCCTCGGTTATCTTTGCTCGGCCGCTACCGGTCCGCCCATCCTTTGTCGAACGGACGGTCCACCGGGCTTCTACAATGGCCGCTTTGCCCGGCAGGGATTCAAAGCGAAGAATATCAATCGTGATCCGGTAGGAGGCGTCCGCCGGCCCCGACCGGGGGAAAATCGCAATGTCCTGCGCGCCGAGCATCAGGGAAAGATTTTCGACGACCACGCGGGGAATCGCCTCTTTCAGCGGCGCGGCCCACCGGTCGAACTCGGCGATAAAAACCTGATTCGGACCGGTCTGCAAAACGATCTGCGGCCGGTCAACGGCAGCCGGAATCAAAACGGGCCCCACCGAGAGGGAGTAGCCGGCGCTTTGGTTCACAACCGGCTGCGCCGAGGGGCTCAGCGTATAGAACCGCGTCGCCGGAGTAGAGGAACAGCCGGCCAGAAACGCGGCCAGGACGCAAAAAATGAAAAATGATTTCCGGGTCATTGGGGCACCTCCTGTGCTTTCCCTCGAATGAGGGCGTCGGGATTGCGTTCGAGATAGTCCACCAGATCGCTGATCGAACGAGCCGCGCGGGAAACGTCCTGCATGGCCTCCCGCAGTTCCTGCTGCGTCGGTGAATCTTTTCCGACCAGCGTTTGATCCGCGCCGGCGAGAACACGGTCAGCCGACGCGATGGCCTTGCGCAGGTCTTCCAGGGTTGTCTGGATTGCCGGCATGGTATCCCGGTCAATGCGGTTGATCACCCGGTCTGCGTCTTTCAGCGTCCTGTTGAGGGTTTCCAGCGATGCCCTGACATCCGTCCCAATGGCATCGAACGGTATCTTGTCGATTTTGGCGATAATATCGCTCACGCGGGTTTCCAGGTCCTCCAGCGAACTGGACATAACGGGCAGTTCATAGGGCGGCTTCCTCCAGTCGATCGCCTTCGCTTTGGGGGCGCGCGGAAAGCGGTCGATGGCAATGTAGAGCTGACCCATGACAAGGTTTCCGACGCGAAGCTGCGCGCGGTAGCCCCGGTTCACCATTCGCTGGATGAAGACGCGGCGGCCTTCCCGGTCCATGAGTTTGTGGTTGACGCCCGGGGATTCCTTTATGAATTCCATGAAACGGGACGGATACAATACAATATCCACCCGCGATCGGACATCGCTCTTTGCCGGATCGTATTCAAAACTGATATCGGTGACTTCGCCGATCGGCAGGCCGGCGACGGTCACGGGAGCTCCGACGGAAAGACCGCGCACCGACTCTTTGAAGTAGAGAACGTAGGGAGTAATGATTTCTTCATGCCGGCTCTCCGCGGCCGTCCGGTTGCTGTAGAGCGTGAAGGCGTCGCCTTCCTTCACCGGCCGGCCGTCGGCGTCCGCCGTCAGCGGCTGTTCAAAGGCAATCCCGCCGATCAGAAGCGACAGCAGCGACTGCATTTGCACGGACATGCCGCCGGAACCCAGCGAAACATCGATGCCGCTGGCCTGCCAGAAGCGCGTCTGGGTTGTGATCTGGCGGTCGTAGGGAGCGTTTACAAAAACCCTGATTTCTACGGAACGGCCGTCTTTGGACAGATCATAGCCGATGACCTGTCCGACATTGAGCTGGCGGTAATACAGAGGGGAACCGATGCCGACGGAACCCAGCGTATCCGCGCGAAGCACGAACTGGCGCCCGGGCTTATCGATGGAAATGGCGGGCGGCATATCCAGCGCGACAAACTCGCGCCTCGGCCGTCTGGATTTTCCGGCACCCAGACCGATATGGTTTCCGGACAAGAGCGTGCCGATGCCGGTGATGCCGCTCAGCGTAACGCGCGGCAGTTCAATCCAGAAGGTGGCGTCCTCGACAATCAGGCCCTCGGCGCTCTTGTCGATTTTGGCCGTCACCACGACTTTTGTGAAATCCTTTGAAAGCTTCACACTCTGCACGAGGCCGATTTTAACATCCTTGTAGCGGACAAACGTCTTTCCCGCCTCGATCCCCTCCGCTGTTTTAAAGACAATCGTGATGGTCGGACCTTCATGAAGAATTTTCTGCACGGCGATGCCGACGCCGACCAGCGCCGCCAGAATGGGAATAATCCAAACCACGGAAAGCCGTATGCGCCGCTTGGGTACGGTCGTGGATCGCGGAATATTGTTCAGATCCGACGGATCAGCCATGATCGTCCTCCTTTTCACCAGGGGAATCCCATATTAAACGGGGGTCAAACTGTTCGGCCGCAAACATGGTCAGCACGACGACGGCCGCGAAAAAAACCACGCCGGCGCCCGGCTCCACGGACATCAGCGGCTGGAGCTGGACCAGCGCGACGACGAACGTCACGACAAACACGTCCAGCATCGACCAGCGGCCGATGATTTCAACAAACCGGTAAATCCGAATGCGCTCACGCCGGCTCTCCGGCTTGCGAAACTGGATCGTGATCAGCAGATAGGCCAGCGTGATAATCTTGGCCAGCGGAATGATGACGCTGGCAACCAGCACAATCAGCGCCAACGGCCAGGACCCCGATAGGTACAGCAGGATCACGCCGTTCATGATCGTGTCTTTTGAGGCGTAGGCAGGCATGGTCGTGTTCATTACGGGCATCAGGTTGGCGGGAATGTAGCAGATGGCCGCCGCGATCAGGAGGGCCCACGTGCGCTGAATCGTCTGCCGCCGGCGCACGGCCAGCGCCTTGCCGCAGCGCGGGCAGTATCCCGGCTCGCCCCAGGCGGCGGGCTTCGACAGCAGACCGCAGGAACCGCACAGAACGAGCCCCAGACCGGCGGCGGTCGGTCCTTCCGCGGCGTCCGCGGGCATGGCCAGGCTTTCTTCGGAAAGCGGCGATCCCTCGTCCCCAACCGTCGGCGCTGCTTCGTCAACCCACCGGATTCGCGACCAGACCTCGCGCGGATCGAAACTGACCGTCATTGCCGCTACCAGAACAATCAGGACGAAGACGGCGAACATTCCGATGCCCGGCATCACGGTCGCCACATCGGCGATTTTCACCAGAGCCACCAGAATGCCGAGCATCATCACTTCCACCATGGCCCACGTCCTGCTGGCATCTGAAATTCTGAGCAGCGTGCCGATCCACGAAGGCGCCGGGTCTCTTCGAAGAGCAATGAGAATCGTCAGCATGAACGTGATGTAAACCGTAGGAGCGGCCACCGTGCAGAAGGCCACAAGCGCGGCCGTGATTCCCTGCCCTTCCTGCCACATTTTCAGCACGCCGCCTAAAATGGTCGTGCTCGCGTGACGCCCGACGGCGGAAAGACCCATGAGGGGGGTAACGTTGGCAATGATCAGGACGATGGCCGCGGCAACCGCGAAGGCGAATGTCCGGTTTAAGGAATCGGTCCTGCCCGCGGCCATGGAATGGCCGCAGCGAAGGCAGCGCGCGGTTTCACCGCTGGAGAGCGCGGGAATCCGCTGCATCAGGTCGCAGTCGGGGCAGGCGGCGATATGTTCGGGAAAAAGGGTCATGAAGACCTTTCTCATCCGGCAGTCGAACGATTTTGTCGGAATGGTTCACTCAACCATGGAATCCGCCAAACGTTTGGGGACAAATCGGGAACCTTTTTTTGCGCAACGCACTATAAAAAAAGTAGTCCTGCCTGTCAATGGAATCTTGCGCTTTTTGATGCTGCGGCCGGTGGATTTAATTTCTTCCAAGCGGATAAACGCATTGGAGCGCCTTCTTGCGGCGTGCCACCGCTTCCCTGAAAGACGGCACTTTGCCCGTTCAATCCTTCTGAAGCTCCCTGGCCGGAACCGACCACTGCCCCGCCGCAACGTTCAATTCTCCGACCGGTTTCCCGTTTTCAAAGAAAAATATTTTTTGGTAAGAGCGCCTGGGAATTCTGACCGCCAGATAAATCTTTGCCTGCCAATCGGCCGCAGTCTCCGGACTTTTGAACTTGTAATACAGCGACAGGTTGCCGCCCCTTTCAACAATCTTGCCGATTTCAAAAACATCGTCCACGTTTTCGGGGTGCGGCATCACCCGGGCAACCGCCAGAATCTGCTCCTTCTTGTACAGGGATTCGTCCGGAGCAAACGGCCGCCGGGACGGCATCGTGGGCGCGGGATGGAACAAGGCCTGGTACTGGGCGGGCGTAGAGATCAGGGCATACAGCAGAGGGGCTTTTTTCTCGTCCCAGTTCTGGATGAAGTTCTGGTATTCGCTCATGCCAATCTTTACGTACGGCACCGCCCGTCCGTCCGGTTTCTTCCCCGTGCCGCCGGCCCCTGCCGCCGCCGAACTTATCGCAGCCGCCATAATGATGCCCAGCACCACGGCAATCGATGATTTTCCGCCGATCATATGCAATCCTCCTCACATAGAGAATCTGAATCCTTCACGCACCTGAATAAAAACGGCAAAGCCGGGAAAGCTGCGGCATTATATCATTTTTTTATTTAAAAAAAACCGAATCATGCTATGATGGCCGCGCCGCAAACATTGGAAAACCTATTCTGATCCTGCCGGGAGGCCGTTATGGAATTGCCCCTTTTTTTGAAGAAAATCGAAATCCTTTCCGATCTGCCGGACGAAGACATCGCACTGATTGCCGAAAACGCCCATCCGATTGATTTTTCGACCGGCGGCGTCATCATCAAACGGGGCGAACTCGGCCGTTTCCTTTGGGCAGTTTATGAAGGCGAAGTGGAAGTGCTGCGCACGGAAGAAGACGGGAACCAGAGAACGGTTGCCAAACTGGAGCGGGAGCAGATTTTCGGGGAAATGTCCCTGCTGACCGGAGAGCCGGCGGTGCTGGATGTCGTCGCCGCCCAGCCTTCAAAAATTATCCGCATTCCACGCGAAATCGTATCCGGAATCCTTGCGCGAAATCCCCGAACCCTGGTCAAGTTCACCCGACTGGTGACCAAGAGACTTTTGCGCAACCAGCAGGATGACGCCAAGGAACGTCTGAGAAACGTTCACAGGGAAAATGAAGACCCCTACGATCTGAACTTCTCCTCCGTCACCGAACCCCTGAAAATCCTGACTGTGAATTGCGGAAGCTCCTCTTTGAAATATACTCTGTTTGACACGACGCAATCCGAACCGGTCATCGAGGGCCTGATCGAAAAAATCGGCTCCGGTGACGCAACCCACGTCCTTCGGATGCCGGACGGCAAAAAAGAAATTCCCGTCCGCGACGTTTTGGCCGTCGAGCAGGCCTTTGATGTGATGGTTTCGACGATCACCGATCAGGCCTACACGGGCATGAGCGATT
>CAZVGQ010000053.1:0-7605 GCA_964626775.1 uncultured Smithella sp.
ATTCAAAAATGCCCAAAAACCGCATCGCCGAAAAAATGAACATTTCCCGCGCGACCCTTTACCGAAAGATGAAGCAGTTCAATTTACAGTAGCGGGCCAGGGCGTTTCCCCCAGGGCCATACGGCACAGGTCGGTGATGAATATTTTCGGCAAACCGGCTTTTGCGGTCGGTGCGCCGAGCACGACATCGCACATGGGACAGATGGTGATCATGGCTTCGGCGCGGTTGTCCATCGCGTCTTGGATGTTGTCGTCCTGGATCTTTGACGCCAGTTCCCGGTTAACGGCAAGCGCCGGTCCGCCGCAGCACAACGCGTTCACTCCTTCGTATTTTCTCGATACGCGTTTCACGCCGATGAGATTGAAGATTTCATCCAGCCAGGCATCCTGTTGGGGAATCCACCGGACGGCGCAGTTGGGTTGATAGGCGATGGTTCTGTTGAGTGGTACGATGTCTTCCGCGTTGTTCTTCAGATACGTTACGATGTATTCGAACAGGTGCATATACCGGTAGGGGACGTCAATGCCCAGCTCCTTTGCTTTGACATGGGCCAGAACGTATCCTTCGTTATGAAGGTAAACAATATCTTTGCCCAGCGCGGTCAGCCCTTCAATCACTTTTTGAGCATACCTTGCGGCAAGGCTCGCGCCGCCCATATGGCACATGCCGACTAGGGAAGCGAACGGCTTTCCCCGGACCACGGTCATGCCTTTGAACATCCGGCTTTCCATCGTGCCTTTCGGGAACTGCTTGATGCCAAAGGAATCCAGGGACAAAACAGGCTTGTTCGCTTCTCCTTCCACGATGAGGCCTGCACCGCCTTCTTCAAATCCCTGAATGACGGCATCGATAAAGGGTTTAAAGCCTGCGATGATCGGACTGGCCCCAGTTTTCTCCTGCAGGGTATAGATGAGATCGGCCGGATCGGCGCCGGTCGGGCAGGTTTGAACACAGGCGTTGCAGGTAATGCATGACCCCAGAATATCCGCCGCCTTACCTTCCATGAGAAGCTTTATTTCGCGTGCGGCCCTGTCCCTGTCGTAATCGACATAGCGGCACCTGACCAGACAATCGCCGCATAAATCACATTTTGAAGCATCCCACATCATTGCACCTCGTTTATTTTTTCCGGTGGTTAGGCATTTTTCGGAATTTCGAGGAAGGGCGGCAGGTTCGGACGGTGCCGCACATCCGTCAGGACGGGGTAGCGGAATCCGGCCGCGTGCGTATCCGCCAGCGCCTTCATCACCAGATCGATTTTGCTCTTCGGGATCGTGAAGATGAGTTCGTCATCCTGCGTGGAAGCATAGACCCTGGTTCCGCCCGAGGGAAGGATAAACTGGCTCAGATCCGTTTTAATCGTGCGCGCCACAATGTCTCCGCAGCTTGCCATGCCGCTCGGTAGCGTCGGAGCGATGCCGCCGCCTCCGTTGGCGGCAGCCTGCGACAGACGCATCGCCTGGACGGAGTTGACGAAGAGACAGATCAGGTCCGGCTCGAAATCGGCCCGGTCAAGGGGCGCCGACACCATATAGGCGTATTGGCCCGGCTCATGATTTTTTGAATCGTCGCCCAGACCTCCCTGCGGAGGATGGTCCATAAATCCCATGGCGATATGGCCTCCAATGCAGCACTGGTCTTCTTTGCCGACGGCGACGACCATGCCGTGTCGCCGGGAGAGAGCCCAGGCCTGGCAAAGCGCAATGGGGTAGCCCAGGTCCCTGACAGGGACTTTAACCCTGGACGGGAGCGCTTCCTGCGCCGTAAAAAGTTTAACGGCGACGGGAAAAGTCTGCGGCCGGATGTACGTATTCAACGTTTCATTGACTTTTTTCAGGTCCATGCCTTCCTCCTTTTTTTCAAATCGGGTCTTTGAATTTTGGCGGCTGCTTGGTGAAGTTTGCGTTCATCGCCTCCAACTGGTTGGGACTTCCCATGACCGTCATCATCAGCTCGGATTCCATCATCAGGCCCCTGGCGGAATCTCCATGCCAAACCTCATTGATCAACTTTTTCGCCGCGCGCACGGCATCGGGATTTTTGGACGCGATTTCCCGGGCCAGGACCATAGCCTCTTCATGGGGCTTTTCACAGACATGCGTCACCAGATTCAACCGTCCTGCTTCCTCGCCTTTGATGACTTTGCCAGTAAAGATCAGTTCCTTGGCCACGTCCATCGGCACAAAATCACGGATGGTCTGGGTGACGCTCATATCCGGAATCAATCCCCATCTCATTTCCATCAGCGAGAACTTGGCATCGGGTGTGCTGAAGCGGATATCCGCCCCCATGGCGATCTGGAAACCGCCGCCCAGCGCTACGCCGTGAATGGCCGCGATCACCGGAACGGGAAGCTCTTTCCATCCGTAGCCGATATGCTGATAGATGTTCGTGATCCGGTTCTGATAACGCTCCTTCAGATTGGGAAATTTGTTCTCTCCGGACAAGAGAGCCGCGAAATTCTCGACATCCAGCCCGGCGCAAAAGCTCTTCCCTTCGCCGGAGATGACAACAACCCGAACGCCCGGCTCCTTTGCCAGCCGGTTGATGGCATCGGCCATGGCGTCAACCATGTCAAAGCTCAACGCATTATATTTTTCGGGCCGGTTGAAGCGGACATCCGCGATGTGATTTTCGAGGGAAATTTTTACCAGTTCAGTCATCATGTCTCCTTTTTCATACGGGTTCCACCCGGCAGGGCACAAATCGATGCATCGGCGTGCCGAACCGGTCGCGATGCGTGTTTTTGGTCAGGCGGTTGACATTGGCGCCGTATTTCACGCCATTGTAAATCATGCCGAATCCATGAGGAATGACCACATGGCCTTTTTGCGCGGTATCCGTAATTTCCAGTTCGACCTCTTCCGTGCCGGCCTCCGTGATGACCCGCACCTGTTCTCCGTCTTTCAGATTTAAAGCGGCCGCATCATCCGGGTGCATGGCCAGCGTGCAGGCGCGCTTGCCTTCGTTCCAGGCGGGATCGCGCATGAGCGTGTTGGCGTTTTTGTCGATGTGACGGCCCGCCATGAGGATGAGCGGAAACTCCGAAGGCAGAACCAGCGCCTCTTCTTCCTTGGCCGCTTCAATCGCGCTTAACTCATCGAGCAGTTCGGGAATGAAAAGATTGATTTTGCCGTCTTCGGTTTTGATCTCGGCAAAGTTGTTTTCCGGATCGATTTTTCCCGCCCAGATGCCTTCAGGATGGTCGAGAATCCGCCCAAAGAGTTCTTCGCCTAAGCCCGGACCGGATTTGAAACCCGCGCGAATGGCATTCTTATACAGCGATTTGGGGGCGGCCAGCAGCATGCCCCAAAGCGCCGCCAGGTGAACGGAGCCCAGGGCTTTGCCCAGCGTTTTTCCCAGAATAAAAGGCATGGCTTTCAGGGCTTTCGGTTCCGTCATCGCATATTCCATCAGGGCTTTGCCGAAGGCTGCGCGGTCTGCAAAGGCCGTTTGATAAAGGCTTTCGGGAATCGGCGGGATCAATCCCAGTTTGTCGGCAAGCCGCAAATGAATTTCGCCCAGTTCCAGCGGCTCTCCCTCCGGTTCGATGATGGGGCGACGCATCTGGAAGTATATTCCGGGATAGGTCATCGGGAAAAACGTGCCGTCCCAGGATTCGTAGCCGGTGCGGGAAGGCAGGACGTAATGCGAAAGGGCGGCGGTTTCCGTCATGGCGACTTCCCCGGTCACCAGAAGATCCAGGCGTTGAAATGCCTTTTCATACGCCGTCGTGTCCGCATACGAGCGCAGCGGGTTGGATTGTGTGACGATTACAGCTCTCAGGCGTTCGGGATGATCCGACAGAATTTCTTCCGGCATGACGTTGGGTGGAAAGGAACCGCAGACCGGAAAGGAATTGGTGGCGACTGTTCGCCAGACTTTCGGGTCTCTTTCATCCGTATGCGGCCCGATGGGCATCAGGTGACCGTTAATGACGTTGCCCCCGGGAGAACAGAGCCTGCCGCAGATGGCCTGGAGAATTACAATCAGGTAGGAATTCAGACCGCTGTGGCGGCCCATGAAAAGTCCCAGATCGTAGCGCAGCGATGATTTGCGCGTGGCGTAAAGGCGGGTGACTTCGCGGACCTGATCGAAGTCCAGACCGCAGGTTTTCACGGCGGCGCGGGCGTCAAAGTTTTCAAAATAGGACTTTACCGGATCGAAGCCGGATGTGCGGTTGGCCAGGTAATCCCTGTTTTCCCAGCCCTCTTTCAGAATGATCGAAATCATGGCTTTGAGCAGCAGGGCATCCGTGCCGGGGCGGATGGGCAGATGAATGTCGGCGAGCTTTGCCGTTTCGGTCTTGCGCGGATCGACCACGATCAGCATTTTTTCTTTGTCTTTGGAGAGGCGCTGCAGCTGACGGGGGGCCTGCGGAATCTGATGGCTCTGCATGCCGTTCCAGCCGAAGACCAGAAGAAGGTCCGTGTTGTTGACATCCGGCTGATCATGGAGGTACTGCTTGCCGTGCGTTCGCCCGCAGACCCAGAAGGCGCCGGAAAATTCCTGCGCCAGCGCGCTGTACTGATACTGGGAGCCCAGGCTCCGCATCAGGCGCACGCCGAAAGCCGCTTCGAAATGACAGCCCTGTCCGCCGCCGCCCATGTAGGCAAAGGCGCGGGGGCCGTATTGGTCAATAATGCCTTTAAGCTTCGTTGCGATTTCATCGACGGCCTGGTCCCAGGAAATCCGCTCGAATTTGTCTCCGACTTTTTTCAGGGGATATTTCAGGCGGTCGGCGTTGTGCTGGTGATAGGCGACGTTCAGGCCCTTGCGGCAGATATACCCTTCGCTTTTCGCGTTGGACTTGTCGCCTCTGACTTTGACGATGCGGTTATTTTCCACCTCGATTTCCAAACCGCAGTTCTGCGCGCAGAGGACACAACCGGTTTTATAAATCGTTCCCATGGCATCTCCTTTTTCCGGCCCGTCGGCCAATCGTTCCATCACCCTTGTAATAAAAATCCATTGTTTGTCAATCGCTGTTTTCGCCGCAACGGAAACGGATGTTCCTGATTTTGATGTGCCCGATGACGCTCCCCATGGGCAGGAGGGATATCCAGTCGGGGCCCTCCACCAGCTTGATATGCGTTGCGTCCACGGGAACCTGGTTGAACGTCGGGTCCACGGGAAGCCAGTTATCCACAAAGCTTTCCGCCCACGCGTGATACAGAAACCCCAAGCCGTCCATATAGACGATGCCGCCGGTCAGGCGTGTGGGAATTCCCAGCGCCCTGGCCATGGCCGTGTAAAGAAGAGTGTGGGCCTGGCATTCTCCTTTCCGGTTGTGAAGGACCTCCAGCGCCGAGAAAGAATCCACCGGTTCATCCTTGATTTCATTCGCCACCCAGGACGTTAAATGTTCGATCTTTTCACGGGGCGTCCGGGCGCCTTCGACCGCTTTGCGGGCAGCCTTGAGAATTTCAGGATGATCGCTTTCGATATGGTACGAGGGGGCGAGGAAAAGGAAGCGATCCTTTGCATTCAGTGTCTGTCGGGGTTGGTCGGAAACAGCAGGGGCCGCTTTGTGGATGCGGTAGATCCAAACCTTCTTTCCGTCCTGCTGCTGCGGAGAAGCGCTCTGGCGGGGGCTTTGCAGGGGAGACAGGGTGTTCTCCGGGATTTCGACGGTTGCCTCCAGAAAATCGGCTTTTCTGGGACAGGTGACGGGCGTGTCCGTCCGGATGAGACTGAAGTCAAAAATCAAATCTTTTTTTCCCATGCTTGCTTCAGCCAGAAAGCTCTTCGCGCCCTTTTCGCTTTCCTTGAACATGATCAGCACGCCTCCCATGCCGCGCTCGAAGACCGTCTCTCCTTGAAGGTTGATCCAGCTTTCCGCGATGTGCCCCGACATTCGCGTTTCCAGCTTGAAGGAGGGCTCAATCCCGAGCCGGCTGCTTTCTTCAAAGGCAACGACCGACTGGGACACGTCCACGATGGACTGCGTTTGCGGATCATAGACCGAATAAGCATGGTCGGCGCCTGTCTTCATTCCCTGAAGAACGGGATAAAGGTTGATGCCGCTTACCGGATACAGCGGGGCTGAAATCTTTGTTTCGAAGGTTTTGGCTTCACGACCCGACCGTTGAACGACGGACAGGATGCCATGGCGGATGCTGCCTTCAAGGGCCAGAGTATTTTGGTCAATCGTCTGTTCATATCGGAAAGAGAGCAGAGAAAGATCGGGGGCCACCCGATCCTCGCCCCGAATGCTGACGCTCTTGCCCATTCCGAGAAAACGGATGCGCAGGCTGGCTTCGGAAAACAGTGTGTAAGCCTGCCCGCCGGCTTCCGGTTCTGTCTTCAGGCGGGCAAACCCCACTTTTTCACCGTTGAAAACAAATCCGTGCCAAAGCTCGCGGCCGGACAGCTCCCGCAGATCCTTGCGCGTGAAAGCTTCCCCGGAGACGGGTGAAAAATATTGCGGGGCGCAGGATGTTAGAAGGGGCAGGAGCAGGGCGGCCAGCAAAAAATATTTGAGCTGGAACGCTGAGGAAATGGGAAAAAGATGCAAAGGGCGATAGTGCTTTCCAAGGATCGTTTTTGTCAAAAGATGAAGATCCATTGCGGACACCATCAGCACTCAAGGATCATGTCGTCACAGGCGGCAAAGGCGGCGGGGAATTCCTTTCGGGCCGCGGTTTGTGCTTCCTCTCTTTCCGGAAGGCTCCGGTAGATGCGGGCGTCAAAATGAGTCAGCGCCAGACGCAGAGCCCCGGCTTCCCGGGCGATCCGGCCGGCCGTCTCGGGATTGAGGTGCGGCCAGCTTTCCGACGACTGCCCCTCTTTGTAGGCGCATTCCGTGATCAGCAGATCCGCTTCCCGGGCCAGGGTCACGGCGTTTTCACAGTACCCCGTGTCGGGACAGTAAGCGATGATCCGCCCTCCCGTTTCCAGACGATACCCAAGCGTCAGACCCGAATGGAGAAGCGGCAGGGCCTGAACGGAGAAGGGCAGTAATGCCGCTTCCCCGGGAAGTTCCAGCACGTTAGTCGGATAGGGCAGGGCCTTCAGCGGGACGGTAAACGGGGCATTCACGAACGTTTGGAGAATAGCCCGGCCGCCGGCCGGACAGCAAAGGGTCAGTCCGCCGGCCAGCGCGAATTTAGTCAGGGTATGAAGGCCTGTAAGGTGATCCAGATGAAAATGGCTGAGAAAAAGGAACAAGGGCCTTTCGTCGCCGGGCTTCAGAAAACGATCCAGCTTGGCAAGCCCATAGCCTGCGTCAAGAACAAGGACCGTTTCGGGAGTCGTGATCAGCGTGCAAATGGTATTCCCCGTGTCCGTGTCATACCAGCCGTTTGTGCCTAAAAAAATGACCTCCATGCAATCTTCGCTTTTCTCCCTGTGGTGGCCGCCTCAAGACAACAAGATGAAAAAGCGGCAAATGCTCTTCTTATTTCAAGGCTTCCAAAAATTTCTTGTCACTCAAAACCGCGACAACGGCCTTGTTCATCATGGTGTAGGCATTTTTTTCCAGCTTTGCCGTGTCGGCGGTATCCAAAGCCGGCATGGTCACCACAAACTGGTTTTTGTACGATAGAATGTCATTTTTCTTCACCAACACGCTGAATTTAAATTCTACATCCGTCCAGGAATCG
>CAZVGQ010000054.1:0-7583 GCA_964626775.1 uncultured Smithella sp.
AAGGCACCAACTTCATCCAGGCGCAGGATTATACCGGCCGCAAGTTCACCATGAAAGACGGCGCGCCGTTCAAAAAGTGGGTCGCGGAAATCGACGAATTCGTCGCCAACAAGAAAACCGACGAGTTCAAAGCGGAATTTGCGATGATGGCGGAAGCCATGACGGCTTTCAAAGAGATCGTCAACATGAACGACGCGTGGACGAAGGGCGACCGCCAGATGAAGCAGCTTTTCGCCACCCGGACCCTGCATGCAGGCGCCAGAGTTTACTGCGGCATGCTGCTTTTGGACCAGGCGTTGCTGGCGGCGGCAAAGATGAAAGAGAAAGGCGAAATCGACGCCGATTTCTACAAGGGCAAAATTGCCACGGCCCGGTTCTATGTCATGAATCATGTTCCCGACATCTTCGGATATCTGAAGACCATGAAGTACGGCGACCGCAGCGCGATCGACATCGCCGAAGAAAGCTTCATGTAGGGCGAACTCGTGATTTGTAGGGAACGGTTTTTAAACCATTCCGATGTTGTGTAGGTAACGGTCGTGACTGTTCCAGCCTTTTAGGAACGAAATATGTAGGGAACGGTCTTGCCACCCGCAGATGTGGTTTAAACCGTTCCGCGGCTGAAGTAAAAATTCGTCATTCCTCGCGAAGGCGGGAATCCAATGTTGTCATTACGAGCCGCCTCTCAGGCGGCGTGGTAATCTCATGTATTATAAGACAGCTGCTTTAGACGCAATCGCGCGCTTCAGCAAAGCGATAGAAGCCAAAGGAATCAGAATCAACAAGCTTATCCTTTATGGTTCTTATGCCCGGGGTGATTATCGCCAAGGCAGCGATATCGACCTGATTCTAATATCGGAGGATTTTAATAACCACGATTACTGGTCTAGAATCGATCTCCTTTCCGAAGCTATCTACGATGTTTTTGAACCGATCGAGGTTGTCGGGTTTACGCCCGAAGAATGGGACCAGAAAACATCGCCGCTGTATGACTACGCCAAACAAGGCGAAGTATTATTCGTAGCCTGACGCGGATATGGAAGTATTTTCAGTTCGCAAAGAAATAGGAAGTTAATAAGGAAATAGCGTCCCTCAGTTCCCCCACGGTGTGGCAATCTCTTCCGATGTCATTCCCGTGAAGGCCGGAATCCAGTCTTCTTAAAAAGAGTGGCAGTTGCATCGGGGCATGCCTGTGCTCAATGTCCTCGCCTGTGGCGCTAACGGCTCATTCCGTGACGTATAAAAACTCGCCCCTTGGGCTCAAACAGTTTAGCCGTCTGATGCTCCATTTTGCCAAGCGCCACAACGTCTCGTCCATGATTCGCTTAAGTCACACCCCGATGCAACTGCGGATGATTTTTCTCTGTTAAAAATTACCTGATTGATATTTTGAAGACTGAATAAATAAAATCGTTTCATCCGCCTCCACCATTCAAAAATTTCACCGATGTGATATATAGAGGAAAAAACCGGCGGCAATTGTGGCCGGCGATTCCCCGGTAAGGAGATGGACATGCAATCGAATATTGCAAAGGCCTTCGGACGCACAGTGCTGATCGGCAGCGGGGCGATCGGCACCTGCCTGCGCGGGGCGGTTGGAATCGGCGATGAGCCGGTGGAGCTTCTCAATCTCAGAAGCCCCGAAACCGTCAAAAGTCTGCACACGGCTTACCGGGACGCAGGATCGCAGATTCTGGTGACCAACACGTTTGCGGCAACCGTTCTGGTTATGGGCGAGGCGGGTGGCGCCGATCGGTGCGATGAAGTCAACCGCGCGGGCGTGGCGCTGGCGCGGGAGGCAGCCGGTCTGGACGGTTTGGTCTGGGCCTCGGTCGGCCCCCTGGGTTTGGGGTTGCGACTGGAGGACTTTACGGCTGATGCCCTCACGGATATTTACCGCCGCCAGTGCAAAGCGCTGACCGGGGCCGATGCCCTGCTTCTGGAGACGTTTGTGAGCGTGCAGGAAGCCCGGGCAGCTCTCGAGGCCGCAACGGAAACTGGTTTGCCCGTCATTTTCCAAATCGGCAATACCGGCGGAGGAACCGGGCGCTGGACCCGCGTAAATCAGCTTCTGGAGGAAGCGCACCGGGCAGGCGTCATTGCCGTGGGAACCAACTGCCACCATCCGAATGAAATCGTCCGCGTCGCCTCTTACATTGCCGCGCATACCGATCTGCCCGTCACAGCGTCGGCCAACGCCGGACATCCGCAAATTGAGCGCGGCGCTATCACCTACGAATATTCGCCGGAGGCATTTGCCTCATTTGCGCTTGAACTGGCCGCCGCGGGTGTCGCGGTCATCGGCGGCTGCTGCGGCACCACGCCGGACCACATTCGCAAATTATTCGAAACATTGGGCGGCCGGGCGGTCGCAGCGCGTCCGCAGCCTGTTGTTTCCGCCGAAACCGCGGGCCCAATCCTTAGCCGGGACGGAACGGCAGCCAATCCCATCCGATCGCTTCTGGCGCAAAAGCCGTTCATCATCAGCGTGGAGATCCGCGCCGAGCGAACTCGGTCGCTTGACGAAATCGTGCAGGGCGCATCGGTCGTGGCCAAAGCCGGGGCGGACATGTTCGACGTGCCGGATAATCCCGGCGCGACGGTCGGGCGCGATGCGATGGTCACCGCCGCCCGCCTTCAGTCCGCGCTGGATATTCCCTCCATCTGCCATCTGGGGGTGACACAGTCCAACCTGATGCGCCTGCATTCGTCGCTCATCGGCTGCTGGGACCTGGGGCTGCGGGGGCTCATCGCGGTGACGGGCGACGCGCCTTCCATGGGGCATCTGGGGAATCTTGCCCATCGCGTAATGGATGTGCGCAGTTCGGTGGAGCTCCTGCGGCTGGTCCGCTCCCTGCGCGAAGGCAAAATCATCAATGGCGAGGGGCTGGCCGACCCGCCGGATTTCTGCGCCGGCTGCGCGATCGCCCGGCCCATCCCCGCGCAGATCAAGTGGCTCAAAACCAAGATCGACGCCGGCGCCGAGTTCGTTTTTTCCCAGCCGGTCTTTGCGCTTGACGACTTCCTCAGACTGCACGAATCGATTGCGGGACTGCCGATTCGCTTTTTCCCCGGCATCATGCCGCTTACGAGCCGGCGCAACGCCGCTTTTCTGGCCGGCGGCCGGATTCCGGGCATCGTTGTTCCCCAGGAAATCGCGGCGGAATTCGAGCGCTACGAGTCTTCTGAAGATCAGCGCCGCTTCGGTCTTGAGCGAGCCTGCGAGCTTGCGGCAGGCATTGCAGAGGAGGCTCCCGGTCTTTACCTGATCATGCCGTTCGGCAAAAGCTGCTACGAAGACACGGCCCGGATCGTCAGCGAGGTGAAGAAGAGGAAATAGTGGATAGTGGATGGTGAATAGTGAAAAGCGATGAGTGGAAAGCGACGAGTAAACTGTAGTGCGGGTCTTTAACCCGCTGCGGCAAGTGGAATGTAGAGAACGGTCGCGAACGTTCCCTACAAGTGTTGAGCCAGTGGTTGATGGAGTTATGAACTACGGGCTTTTCTTCCTGCCAGAAACATCAATACGACTGCAATCAGGCTGATCAGCGCTCCGAA
Organism: uncultured Smithella sp.; assembly: GCA_964626775.1. Classification (GTDB taxonomy): domain Bacteria; phylum Desulfobacterota; class Syntrophia; order Syntrophales; family Smithellaceae; genus UBA8904. The sequence goes on from CAZVGQ010000054.1 coordinate 3,559, forward strand.
AAGAAAGGCATCGTGAAAGCCTGCGGCCAGTTCCAGCGGATGCTCAATGGCGGCGGCGATATGGGTGTCGTTCAGGGATATACCGTGAGGGATCGAACCGGAAAAAATGGTTTCGAAAAACAGGACGCCCAGAGCGATGGAGAGGCTCCGGCACAGGCTTACAATGCCCGCCAGCGCATTTTTTTCGGACGGCGGCGCGCAATCCATGACCAATGCAATGCTTGGCGCCTTGCTGATGCCCTGCGACAGGCCGAAAAGCCCCAGTGCAAGGCAGATCAGAAAAAGCGGGCTTTCGTGTCCGAGACTCAGAAAGAAAAGAAACGACAGGACGCCGATGATCAAACCCGCCAGGCAGACGGAATTTTCGCTGAACTTCTCCGAAAGTCTCCCCGCGTAAGGCCCGATGAATTGTCCCACCGACAGGAGAATCATGATCAGTCCCGCGATATGAACGTCAAGGCCCCGTCCTTCCATCAGATAAAACGGAAAGATGAATAAGACGCCGCCCGCGGTCATCAGGCTGACGCTTAAAGAGAGCAGACCGAAGGAAATCATGCGGCCGGTAAAAAGCCTGAAACGAATGAGCGGATAGTCGATTTTTTTCTCGCGCTGAATAAACAGGACCAGCGCCAGTCCCGATGCGCCAAAACAGGCCAGGATGGAAGGCGATGTCCAGCCCCATTCCAGGCCTTTGTTGACGGCCAGAAGAAAAAACACAAACGCCAGAAAGGAGAAGACCGCCCCCGCGAAGTCAAAACGCCGGTCGGGAATTCGGGGGAAAGCGACGGGGATAAACCGCCGGCCGGCGATGAGCGCGGCCAGGCAAAAGGGAATATTGACAAAAAATATCCAGCGCCAACCCAAGGTCGATGCCAGCCAGCCGCCCAGGGGCGGCCCCAGACCTACGCCCGCCGCCGCGGCTGTTGTGACAAGGCCTGTGGCGAAAACGCGTCTGCCGGGCGGCAGATAAATGGGAATGAAAGACATCATGACCGTGAAGAGCATCGCTCCGCCGATGCCCTGAAAAGCCCGAAAAGCGATCAATTCATTGATGTGCAGCGAGATGCCGCAGGCCAGGGATCCCAGAAGAAAAACGGCAAAGCCCGCGAGATAAACTGTCCGGACGCCTCTCATATCCGCCAGCTTTCCCATCGGCAGCATGAAACCGGCTTCAAAAAGGAGGTAGGTAAGAACCGTCCAGGAGACGGTGCCCGGACTTACGGAAAACTCCTGCGACAGAACGGGCAGGGTGATGTTGACGATGGTGGCGTCCAGATTGGCGATAAACGCCCCCGCGCAGATGAGCGCAATCAGAAGGTTCTGATGTTTCGGGTCTTCAATGACGTAATCGTCCACGCCGCCTCTGAAGGAAATCATGGTGGGTGGTGAATAGTGGACAGTGGATGGTGTATAGCTGACTGTGACACCATCCGCCACGCGCTATCCACCAGCCACTATTCACTAGTCACAATTTTCTCTTATCGATCACGCGGCTGGCTTTGCCTTCGGAGCGCTGGATCGTTTTGGGCTCCACCAGTTTGATCTTGGCGGTGATGCCCAGATAATCCTTCATGTCCTTTTTCAGTTGATTTTCCAGCCGCTGCAGCACTTTGACTTCATCGGCGCCGTCGAATTGCTTTTCCGTCAATTCCACCTGGACTTCCAGCGTGTCCAGCGTTCCTTCCCGGTCCACGATCAACTGGTAATGCGGCTCCAGCCCCTCGATGCCGACCAGCACGGCTTCAATCTGCGAGGGGAAGACATTGACGCCGCGGATGATCAGCATGTCGTCGCTTCTGCCCATGACGCGCCCCATGCGGTAATGCGTCCGGCCGCAGCGGCAGGGTGCCGGGTTCAGGCGGGAGATGTCGCGCGTCCGGTAGCGGATCAGGGGGAAAGCCTCTTTGGTCAACGTGGTGAAAACCAGTTCGCCCTCATCGCCGGGCGGCAGAACGTCTCCCGTTTCGGGGTCGATGGTTTCCACCAGGAAGTGATCTTCAAAGATGTGCATGCCGTCGCGCGCTTCATCGCATTCCATGGACACGCCCGGCCCCATGATTTCGGACAGGCCGTAGATGTTGAAGGCCTTGAGGTTCATCGCTTTTTCGATTTCGTCCCGCATTTGCTCGCTCCAGGGCTCCGCGCCGAAAACGCCGACGCGAAGCGCCAGGGAGCGCATGTCCACGCCCATGGCGCGGCCCTGCTCCGCCAGGTTCAGCGCGTAGGAGGGTGTGCAGCAGATGGCGGTGGGACGGAAGTCCTGCAGGATCATGATCTGGCGTTTGGTGTTACCCCCGGACATCGGAACGACGCTGGCGCCGATCTTTTCCGCGCCGTAATGAGCGCCCAGTCCCCCGGTGAAGAGTCCATAGCCGTAGGCGTTATGGATGACGTCGTTCTTGGTGAGGCCCGCGGCCACAAAACAGCGTCCCATGAGCTCCGCCCAGGTGTCGATGTCGCGTTTCGTGTAGCCGACCACGGTGGATGCGCCGGTTGTGCCGGACGAGGCGTGCAGGCGCACGACATTGCTCATCGGCGCGGCGAAAAGCCCGAAGGGATAATTGTCCCGCAAATCCTGTTTGGTGGTGAAAGGAAAACGCTTCAGGTCGTCGAGGGTTTTGAGGCTCTCCGGCGTCACGCCTGCCCGGTCGAAGGACTTTTTGTAAAAACCGACGTTATGATACACCCGTGAGGTGACCTGCTGGAGTCTTTTGAGCTGCAGCGCTTCGAGCGCCTCCCGGGGCAGGGTTTCAAATTCTTCATTGTAGATCATGGGGTTCGGTTCTCCTCCAACTTCAAAATGTTTGCATCCCTATAGCATAAACTTCACTCAAAACAAAAGGGTTAAGTAGTTAAGTTTTAAGTGATTAAGCTTTGAGCAAGTATTGTTTAAAGAATTCCGTCCGGGGATTCGTGCGAAGATGGTGTTCCCGGGGAATTATGACTTAACCCTTCAAACTTAAATCTTAAAACTTATTGACAGAAGCCGGTGTTCTTTCTATACTCCCGTCGTCCGAATGCTTTTTTTCAGGTTCGAGCCATCACGATAAGGAGCACACCTATGGAAATCGTCGTTACCAATGAGTCAGACATTGCCGTCTTTGCCATTACCGGAAGACTGGATGCCGTTTCCGTCCCTCAGCTGGAGGAGCGGCTCAATCAGTGGTTTGAACAGCCGGGGAAAAAGCTGATTTTCGATCTGCAGGGACTCGACTATATCAGCAGCGCCGGCCTGAGAGTCTTTCTGACCACGGCCAAGAAAATGAAGGCGCGCGACGGGAAATTGTGCATGGCCAGACTCCGGGACAATGTGAAAGACGTTTTTACCATTTCGGGTTTTATCGCTCTGATCCCCGCATTTGACACTCTGGGAGCGGCTCAAGACGCCATCAAGTAGCGTCGGCCGGGTGCGTCCATGATCATGAAGAAAATGCCCGCCCGGGTGGAAAGCTTGCATGAACTGCTGACTTTCATTCGGGCCGAGGCAAAAAAACGGGGGTTTTCCGAAAGCGCCCTGAGCCGGATTGAACTGGTTGCAGAGGAGGCGCTGGTCAATGTGTTTGTGCATGGCTACGCTCAAAACCAGGGACAGGTTGAAGTGCGCTGCCTGGTTGCGGACGATCCGGCGCTGACGATCGAGATCCACGACTCGGGCGTGGCTTTTGATCCCCTGTCGCTGGCGGACCCGGACGTTCAATCTGATCTGACGAAACGCAAGATCGGCGGCATGGGCGTATTCTTCATCCGCAAGATGACCGACCGGGTGGCCTATCGCAGGGAAGGAAACAGCAATATTCTGGCTATGACGTTTCTGAACCGCTGACCCCGGCGGGATCTTCGCCTTCACCCTTTCTCATCCATCCATCATATCCGGTGCGGTTGCTTTAGCACTTCGTTTTTACAATGGCGGGTTGTGATCTTTATTTTTCGCGGCGTGTTGCATTTTCTGGATTAATATCCGGCGAGTTGTGCCTGAAGCGCGCTGAAATCAACCGATCCCAGGTGCCGCACATTTTCATTAAATC
>CAZVGQ010000055.1:0-7506 GCA_964626775.1 uncultured Smithella sp.
CGCACCCGTAGCAGTGGCTCAAATCCTCCGGGTAATAATCCTGAAATGCTTTTTGTGTCATGAAAACTCCTTAAATTTATTGAAACGTCAGCTTTGTTCCCGCCATGTTCAAAATGAACTGCTGCGGCATTTGCTTTTCCATTTCCATAATCGCTTTTCGTCCGGTGCAGTGCGTGGGAATGATGTACGCCGGATTCATTTTCTGAAGTTCCAGGGTCGTCCGGTCGATCAGGGGTTCGAAAAACGGACCGGAGAGATGGAATCCTCCCATGATGGCGTGAATCCGGCTGATGCCGGTTGCCTTCACGGCGTATTGGACTGTGTTGACAATTCCCGCATGAGCGCAGCCGGATAAGATGACCAATCCTTTGTCTTTCAGGTGCATGACAATGGAGGAATCGTCTTCGATGGCGTCCCAGCTTTCCTTGCCGTCTTTCATGCTATGCGGAAGGGGCCAGCCTTTTTCAAAATCCGTAGTGTGCGGAATGCCGCCCAGAAAGAGAACGGCGCCGTCCAGCATCGGATACGGCCCCTCCGCTTCAATGACGGACAGGCCCGCCTGCCGGACCATATCACGCGTGAATTGAGGGAAATAGATCTTGAATTCTTCGCTGAATTTAAGATACCGCGGCGACTGGAAAGCGGCCGGGTGCACAACCAGAGGAAGGCCGGTCCTGCCGGTCATTGCGGTCAGTTTGGCCATGCCGCCGGTGTGATCGCTGTGTCCGTGCGAGAGCGCCGCAGCTTCCACGTCCTTGAGATCGGCGCCCAGGGTTTGCGCGTTTTGCGCCGCGCCGTTTTCAGAGAAGCCGAAATCAAAAAGCATCGTGCGCGTTTTGCCTTCCGCCGTGACTTTGACCAGCGCGGAGAAGCCGTGCTCCGCCCCGATGGAGGCTTTGATTTCGCCGTCCTTTAAAGGAGCGGCCCGGGTGACGACGGCATTGTTGTCCATGGCCGTCATCTCGATGTAATTGTCCTGCAGGGTCAGAATTTCAACTTTTTCAACAACTTTCAATGCTGCATCCGCCATAACTTTGCCCCTCCTTTTATTTGAGGCAACCCGGATTCTTCCCGGTACACGGGATGAAAAGCTTCCATCCCGTGTTCCTCGGGAACGGCTGTCGTCCTCCGGTGCCCCTGATTTGACATCGTCGATTCCCTTCCGCCTCTGCCGGTGTCACTCAGTGGTCGCAGACGTTTTCTCCGACCTGCAGCGTGCCCGCGAAATAATCCGTAATGATTCTTTCCGGCGTCTCGGCCGGCGCGCCCACGACCACCTGAATGCCCTGCTGGGCGAAAAGCTGCTGGGCCCGCTGCCCCATGCCGCCGGCAATAATCATGGTCGCGCCTCGTTCGGCCAGCCACGGGGGCAAAAGCCCGGGCTGATGAGGCGGAGCGGCGATTTCTTCCTGCTTGATGATTTTTTTGGTCTGCGGATCCACGTCCACCAGCGCAAAGCTCGCGCAATGGCCGAAGTGCATCGACAGTTTTCCTTCCGCTAACGGTATGGCGATTTTCATGGTTGTTTCTCCTTAGGAATCCAGTTTCTTTGTTGAGTTCATGTCCTGAATCTGATCGATAATATCCTGCATGATTTTTCCGGTCGGCGTTTCCGAAAAGTGATAAATGAACACCCGGCCGGAATCGCCGGACTGGGCGAGGGCCGGATCCATGGGAATCGCGCCCAGAAACGGAACCTTCATATCGGAAGCGATCTTTCGCCCTCCGCCTTCCGGCAAAATTTGCGTAAGCTCTCCGCACTTGGGGCAGACAAAACCGCTCATGTTTTCCACCACGCCCAGAACGGGCACATTAACCCGCCGGCAGAAGCTGATGGATTTGCGCACGTCGATGGCCGCGATTTTCTGCGGCGTGGTCACGATCACCGCGCCGGTAAGCGGCTGAATCAACTGGCACAGGGACAGTGGTTCGTCGCCGGTGCCCGGAGGAGCGTCGATAATCAGATAATCCAGATCGCCCCAATTCACGTCCGTCAGAAACTGTTTGATGACGCCCATTTTCATCGGACCGCGCCAGATGACCGCGTCATCGGGATTTTGCAGCAAAAAGCCCAGCGACATGACTTTCAAACCGCCGAATTCCACCGGAAAAAGTTCGCCGGGATTGCCTTTGAGCGATTCGCCTTCCAGTCCCAGCATGGTGGGGACGCTCGGGCCGTGGATATCCACATCCAACAAACCCACTCGCAGTCCATGGAGCGCAAGCGCTGTCGCCAGATTGACCGCTACCGTGCTTTTGCCGACGCCGCCCTTGCCGGAGAGCACGACAATTTTATGCTGGATGCGGCACAGCCTTGCCTGCAGGCGCCGGCGGTCCGCATACTCTTCCTGATTTTCATTTTTCCCCTGTTTTTTCGCCGAGCAGCTCTCCTCGCTGCACGAGTCACACGTTTTTTTGTCTTCCACTTTTTTTACTTTCCTCCTGTTACGGTTTTTTCTCCTGAAGTTTCAAATTCAGCCACAATTGCCGGAGATCTGCGGCGCTGGGCGCGTTTGTTTCGACCACCGCTTTTTTTTGCATCTGCGCGGCGGTCACGGCCGGGTCATAACGAATGCGTCCGGCAATGCTTGCGCCCAGATCACGGGCTTTTCGCTCGATGCGGCCTGTCATTTCGCCATTGATGTCCCACTTATTGACGCAGACGGCCGCCGGAATCTGAAAATGCCGGGCCAGCCCCAGCACCCTTTCGAGGTCATGTTCGCCCGACACCGTCGGTTCGGTGACCGCCAAAACCTGCGAGGCTCCGGTAATCGAAGCAATAACGGGACAGCCCAGGCCCGGCGGTCCATCCACGATCAGCAGGTTATAGTGATCTTTTTCAGCCAGACGACGAGCCTCCTGACGAACCGTGGAGACGAGCTTTCCGGAATTTTCGGCGGCGACGCCGAGGCGCGCGTGCACCATGGGTCCGAGGCGCGTTTTGGATACGAACCATTTACCACAGAGACTCTCGGGAAAGTCAATGGCTTTTTCGGGGCAAAATTGAACGCACACGCCGCAGCCTTCACAAGATACGGGATCGACAACCAACAGCGAGTCAATGCCCTCCTTTTTTATCCGGATCGCTCCAAACCGACACAGGTCCCGGCAGATGCCACAGCCGGTGCAGTCGATCTGCCGGATGATTGCTTCGTGGCCGCTCCGGAATTCGTGCTCCTCCCGGATTTCCGGCTCTAAAACCAGATGCAGATCCGCCGCGTCCACGTCGCAGTCGCAGATGACCGGATGTCCGGCCAGCACGGCCAGTGACGCCGTGACGCTGGTTTTTCCCGTTCCTCCCTTGCCGCTGATGATGACCAGTTCTTTCATGATGTGCGCTCCGCCGGAGTATAATAAATCTTTCCTCCGTTTCGCTTTGCCGTGACGCCTTTGCCGGTGATCAGCAGTTCCAGACGCTTTGCCGCGTCATGCGGATGGAGATTGAGGCCCAGCGCCACGCCTTCCAGCGTGCAGGGCCGCCTGGCCAGCAGATTGAGAATATCCGCGTCCGTCGCATCAGACGGAATCCCCGACGGCGATATCCGGGACGGCGCGTTCTCCAGAATTTCAACCGCGCCGGCAAAAAGTCCGGCCAGGATTTTCATTTGCTTCGGGTCCACGGCGCAGGCAAAGTCCTCATAGGACGGCCGGTTTACGGTATTGAGCTGAATTTTCCGGGCGCCGATTTTTTCCGCCCACGATGCGATCTTTTTGACTTCCGGAGCCAGTCCGGTCACGCCGGAAACCAGCAGAACTTCCAGCCACAGAAGGCCTTCGTAGTGTTTTCCGAATTCAACGAGTCCTTCGGCCATCCGTTCAAAAACAATATCCCGGTGCGGGCGGTTGACATATTCAAACATGGCCGGGTCTCCCGCGTCGAGTGAAGGGACGACGAGATCCGCCCGGAAAAGCGCTTCGCGCACCTCCGGCAGTTCAAGCAAAGAACCGTTGGTGATCACCGAAACGGGAATCTCCGTCATTTCCTTGATCTTGCGGATCAGTTCGCCCAAAGACGCGTGCAGCGTCGGTTCGCCTGAACCGGCGAGCGTGATATAGTCGCAGGAAACACCGGCGGCCAGCTTTTCTTTCAGCTCGGAAAGAACGCCCTCCACGGGAACATAATCCCGCCTTTCAACGGTTTTATGCGTCGTGTTGCCCAGCTGGCAGTAGATGCAGTCATAGGTGCAGGTTTTATGCGGCACCAGGTCGATCCCCAGCGAACGTCCGAGTCTTCGGGACGGGACGGGGCCATACAGATACTCAAATGGACCGGAAGGCATTTTTAATCTCCGCAAGGGGCTGATCCGCAGCGGCTTGCCGCGCCGCAGCAGGTTTTCCCCGTTTCTTCAAGTGAACAGCCCCCGGAAGCTTTTACACGGCCGGAGCCGCCCTTCATCATAAAACCGGTTCCTCCGCTTACCAACCGCTTGACGCTTCCTCCGCATTCGGGACATGCGGAAACCTGCGCCTCGTTCATACTCTGATGTCTTTCGAAATTCAGACCGCATTTGCTGCATTCATATTCATAGGTTGGCATAACGTTATTCTCCTTTACTCAATCGTTGCCGGATGGTCTCCCATAAGTTCTCGAAGAGCGCCCGGTACTCTGGCAGAGCATCCACCATCAAAATCCCGCGCGAGTAAGCTTCCGCAATCCGCCGGTCGTCGGGAATCGTAAGCAGGATGGGAATGCCTTCTTTTTCGCAAAAATGCTGCACGCGATCATCTCCGCTGCCCATTCGGTTGACGATGACGCCGAAGGGAAGGTCAAGCTCCCTCACCATGTCCACGGCCAGTGTCAGATCATGCATGCCGAAAGGCGTGGGTTCGGTAACCAGAAGCACCATGTCCGTATCCCGGACGACGGCGATCACCGGGCATGACGTGCCGGGTGGAGCGTCCAGGATGGCGTCGGCCGCGGCGGGAAGTTCGGCTTTCACGGCGCGGATGAGCGGCGGGGCCAGCGCCACGCCCACGTCGAGTCTGCCCGTGACCAGCGTGATATGGCCCGCGCGGGAGGTTTCGACGACGCCGATGCGACGGTCCTTTTCGGCAATCGCTCTGGGCGGGCATACCAGCGTGCAGCCGCCGCAGCCGTGGCACATTTCCGGAAAAACAAGGGGGGTTGTGCCGAAGGTCACGATCGCGGAGAACTGGCAGATTTTCGAGCATTCGCCGCAGCCGTCGCAGAGCGTCTCGTCCACAACGGGAACGGGAATGCCGACCACTTTTTCCGCCGGTCCGGATGTTTTTAAAAACAGATGCGCATTGGGCTCTTCCACGTCACAGTCCGCCAGCAGCACATCGCTTTCAAATACGCGCGCCAGATTGACGCTGACGGTCGTTTTCCCCGTTCCGCCTTTTCCGGAGGCAACGGATATTCTCATACCGCTTCCTCCTTCTTTGCCCACATCAGCGGGAAAATAATATCACTGGTGCAGCAGGGCACCCAGACGGCCAAAAACAAAAAGACGGCGATCAGAATAGTGGTAACGACGTCAATGGATGAACCCAGTGACATGGTGATATGAAAGATCGACGCCCAGGTGCTGAGCAGCACGTGCCCGGCATGCGGAATCTGGGTGTGGGAAACGAAGTAGCCCAGACCGATGCCCGCAAACGCCAGCGGATTGACCAGCCACCATTTTTCGATAAACCCGACATGCGTGCCCCGGTTCGGCAGGTCCAGCAGCCATTCGCCGGCAAAGGGGATGAGCGAGTCGCTCAGGGTGGCGATGCCGATGGATCCGGCATAGCCGATCAGGAACACGCGCCAGACTCCGGCCTGGGAATGACGCCGGTACATGGCGGTGGTCACGAGCGCGCTCAGGAGCACGTGCAGCGGATGAAAAATCCAGAAGAGCGCGGCCGATACTTCGCCCGGGACCCGGAACTGAAGGAAGGCGGCCATGATAACGATGCCCGTCAGGGTTCCGAAGGCTGTAAAAGGCGCGTGCGCCTTTAGTTCAGCCGCGACAAAAGGGGTTTTCATGAAGCCTCCCCGGCCGGCGCGGTTTTGTTTCTCGCAAACCAGTTGGCTGCCACATAGGTTCCCGCGGTGAAGCCGGAATGAAGGCTGATCACCGGACACTTGGCCCGAAACAGGAAGAAAATATCGCGCGCCCTGTCTGAAAGGCTTTCAAAATTTCCTTGGCCTTTGGCAATGACGAGGTCCGCCTCTTCAAAGCGGCGTCGAAATTCCGGGCGGCAGTCTTCCAGCAGGGTTCCCGGAGCGTCCGAACCGTTGTCCATGACTTCCGCGATTTCTTCCATGCCCGCCGCTTTTGCGTCCAGAAGCGTCGCGTCATTAATGACCGGAGCGCCGCGCACGGCCAGCGTGACCTGTGCTCCGGTGAATTGCTCGATCAACAGGCGGTCAAAAAAGATTTCTCCCGCGTTATCGGCGAGATAAAGAATGGTTTTTGCCTGCCGGGACGCTTTCTTCAACGCGTCCAAATCGCCGAAAACAGGCTGCATGGGCGCGCTTTGCAGCTCCGCGTAGATCTCTCCGAAACCCACGTTGTTTTTGGCGCCCAGATCGATGATGTTGCCCGTGATGGCGTATCGCACCGCCATGGTCAGGGGATCATAAGAGGCTTCGATGCGCCGCCGGATGGAGGGGATCAGCCTGGCCGCCAGTTGATTGTGGCGGTCCTTGGAAGCCCGGTAGGGATCCTCCGTGGGCAGAAGGCTGCGCAGGTGTCTGTGAATCATTTGCGCGGCGGCCGGCGGCGCCTGCCGCAGGTCGATGTTTCCGAGCCACTGCAGGACGCTGTGCATCAAACGGTTTTGATCTTCCTCTGACGGAGCCGACAGGCGGACCGTGTCAGCGGCCTGGCGAATGAAACAGGGAATGCAATCCAGACACATGTTCATGATCGAAAACCTCTCTTTCCCCGGATCCGGGCGGTGGGTTCGTCCACCTCGTCCTGCCAGCCGTTTTTCTTTACGTCATGAAGGTCGAACTTTTCCGTATAGGGTTTGACATCCAAAAGCGGCGTACCGTCAAGGATATCCAGTCCATCGACATGCAGAATATTGCCTTCCATTTTGACAAGCTCGACGACGCTCAGGCCGATGGGATTGGGGCGGCAGGGCGCGCGGGTTGAAAACACGCCTCGCTCCACATCCTGCAGGAAAGGTTTTACGGTTAACTTAACCTCGCGGCATTGGTGAAAATGATACAGCAGATAGAGATGCGAAAAGCCTCCCAGATCTTTCAATCCTTCGGCAAATTCGGGATACACCTCTACGCGCCCCTTGCAGCCTCTGGCATATACAGGCTGAATGGGAGTTTTCTCCGCGGCGGTATGTTCGCTGTAGATGACGCCGATCGGCCGGTGCCATATCCGCGAATCCTTCTTCATACCCAGTGCCCTTCCACGTCGGCGGACGATGCTTCATGGAGATTTCCGGCCCTGAACAGATCCAGCGCCTCTTTCACGGACGCAGCGGAGGAGTTGTAGATTTTGATGCCCGCCGCCTGAAGAACGCGAAAGGCTTTGG